>CBRGMJ010000164.1:0-4927 GCA_967797525.1 uncultured bacterium
CGCTCACGTACGCCGCGATGCCATGCAGCGTCGGATTCTCGGCCAGTGCGCGCGCCGTCAGGTCCAGCAACCACGATCGCACCACGCTGCCGTGCTGCCACATCTGCGCGATCTGGTGCAGGTCGAGGTGAAACGCGTCCTTGCGCTGCATCAACGTGAAGCCCTCAGCGTAGGCCTGCATCAGGCCGTACTCAATGCCGTTGTGGATCATCTTGACGAAATGCCCGGCCCCGCTGGGGCCGACATGCCCCCACCCCCGGTCGGGGCCGGGAGCCAGCGTCGTGAAAAGCGGCGTCAGGCGTTCAACCGGGGTGCGATCGCCGCCGATCATCAGACAGTACCCCTCCGTCAGCCCCCAGATGCCTCCGCTCGTACCGACATCGACAAAGGAGACGCCGTGCTCAACCAGCGCTTCGGCCCGGCGCATGCTGTCTTTGTAATAGGAGTTGCCGCCGTCGAGGATCACGTCGCCCTTCGCAAGGTGTGGGAGCAATTCGCGGATGGCCTCGTCGACCGGCTGCCCGGCCGGGATCATCAGCCAGACGGCCCGGGGCGGCGCCAGCCTCGCCGCCAGGTCAGCCAGCGAGGACGCGCCGAGACCGCCCGCCGTGACCAGCCGCTGTACCGTCGGCGCCGCGCGCGCGTACCCGACGACCCGGTGGCCACCTCGCAACAGCCGCTCGCTCATGTTGCCGCCCATCCGTCCCAAACCGACCATACCGAGTTCCATCGATATCCCCCTCCACTCACACGTCGATGCCCTGTTCGCGCAGTGCGGCCACAAGCTGCACAGGCTCACGATAGTGGATCGTCCGGATGCCGAGGTGGCTGGCGCACTCCAGGTTGAGCAATCGGTCGTCGATCAACACCACTTCTTCCGGCGCCAGTTGGGCCACCTGCAGGGCGACCCGGTAGATCCCCGCCTCGGGCTTCTTGACGCCGACGAAGCATGAACTGAAGAACGCCGTGAAGTAGCGACGCAGCCCGAAGCGGGCGATGCGAAATTCGTTGAGTTCGAGCGATTCGTTGTTCAATGTCGCCAGCAGGTGACGACCGGAAGCCGCCAGCCGGTCGACGATTGCCAGTGCGTCGGGGTGCGCCTGGGATTGAGCGAACATGAACTCCTTAAATGATGCCCGCTCGAATCTCCGGGACTGATAAAATACCACACGATCGAGGTACTCATCGAGCCCGAGACGCCCGAGCTCGAAGGGCGTATCGACCTCGGCGTGGCGGGAGTCGAATTCTTCCCGGTCGAGACCAAAGATCTCGACGGCACGCCAGCGCGCCGCGCGGTCCCAGCCGTTGGTCAGCAGCACGCCGCCCAGATCCCAGAACAGACCGCGGATCTCAGACACGCAGCACCTCAGTCAGACGCGCCAGGCCGCGCGTCACATCATCTCCGAGGTGCACGCGCACGACCCGGCGGCCACGCTGCCGGAGCGCCGCCAGGTCTCCCAACGCCTGCGCGCGAATCAGGGCGCCAAACGTATAGTCCGTTTCGGGTACCGCTACATCGTGCGAGGGGTCGTCGACAATTTGCAAAAACAGACCGCTGTCCGGACCACCCTTGTGCAGTTGTCCGGTCGAGTGTAGGAAGCGTGGGCCGTATCCCACCGTGGTCGCCACGCGCAGGCGATCGCGCAGCGTCTGACGGAGCGCCTGGAGCGCTGCAGTGGTGGCGCCGGTAGGCGCAAGGTACGCATGGATCCCAACGTAGTCACCCGGCCGTGCCATGACAAGCCATGTGCGCAGCACGCCGATGAGCACCTCACGTTGATCCGCGGCAACCTCGTCTGGCATCGCCGCCTTCCCCGTTCGCGGCTGGGTGGCCGCACTGCCTCTCTGCATCGCCTGCTGCGCCAGGTCTTTGGCCAACTGCACATCCGGTTGATTGAAGGGCTGGATGCCGAGCACCGCGCCAGCCGCAGCCACCGCCACTTCCCATCGGAAGAATTCCTGTCCCAGGTCGGCCTTCTCGGTAAGCTCGGTGTGGATCACCGGGTGCCCGGCGGCTTCCAGCGCGCGGATAGACGCCTCGAGGTCGGGAGTGTCTCCGCCAGTCATGCGCACGTGCGCGAACACGCGGTCGCGCCCGTAGGCGTCAACGGTGCCTGGGGGCTCATCGACGATGGGCACAATCCCCTTCCGGTCCTTGCCGGTGCTCTCGGCGATCAACTGCTCAATCCAGGACGGCAGCGCGGCCAAAGCCCGTGGCACAAAGAACGTCACCTTGTCTCGTCCCGCCAGGGTCAACTCGCCGAGCGCCGCGCCCAGTCGTAGCCCCGGGCTGTCCTGACACCGGACGCCAGGACCGCTGGCCTCCGCCATGCTGCGCGCCCGGTCCAGCATACGGCGCACATCGACGCCGATCAGCGCGGCGGGGACGAGTCCAAACACCGTCAGGGCCGAATATCGCCCACCGACGTCCGGCGGTGCGAGAAACACCTGCCGGAATCCGCGCTCGCGGGCCAGTCGGACCAGTGGCGTGTCTGGATCGGTGATGGCGACGAACTGCGCCCCCGGTATGGACGAACGCTCCCCTACACGCCGCCAGAAGTACCAGAACAGCGACAGCGTCTCGGTCGTCGTACCGGATTTGCTGGACACGAGGAACAGGGTCGCGCGCGGATCGATCGCGGCGTCGACAGCGGCCACGGCTCTGGGGTGCGTGCTGTCCAGCACGATCAAGGCGGGATACCCGGCGGCATTCCCAAACGTTCGCTGGAAGACCTCAGGCGCCAGGCTGGATCCACCCATGCCGAGCAGCACCACGTGCTGTATCCCCGCCGCTTTCACGGTGTTCGCAAAGTCGGTCAACGCCCCGGTCTGCTCGGTCATCGCCCAGGGCAGATCGAGCCACTCGAGGCGATCGGTGAGCTCCGGGAGCGGCGTGAGAGACCAGAGCGTATGGTCTTTGGCCCACAACCGCCTTGCGAAGCCGGCTTCCTGCCATGCCTGCAAGCGCGCCGCGATCGCCGGCGATATCATCGCGTGCGCCCCGCCACCGCGTCTCGCGCGATGGCGGCGGCCCCTACCACCCCGGCGTCGTTGCCCAGCGCCGCGCGCGCAAATTGCAGTTGCCGCGTGGCTGCGGCCAGGGCGTGCGCGCGTACAGGGCCCTCCACCATCTCAGCGAGCTCGGGCACACCTTCGATCACGCCCCCACCGAGGATGAAGAGACACGGGTTGAAAGCGTTGACGAACGTCACGATGCCCGCGGCGAGATGCCGGGCCACCTCGTCAACCAGACGCTGCGCGAGACGGTCGCCCTCTCTGAACGCCTGCGTGACGGTCTTCGCCGTGATGGCCTCCACGCTCCCGGCCAGGTCGATGAGCCGCCTAGCGTCCGCCGGTTCAGCCCGTGCGGCCTCGCGTGCCTGCGCGGCGATCGCCCACCCACCGACGTAGGCTTCCAGACAACCACGATTGGAGCACGTGCATCGGCGACCATCGGTGACGACCGTGACGTGGCCGACCTCGCCCGCGGTATTCGTGCAGCCGGTGAGGATGCGTCCCCCGCTGACAATACCACCACCGACGCCCGTACCCACGAAGAGGGTTATCAGGTCTTGTGCGCCGCGGCCAGCACCGTGCAGCCACTCGCCCCACGTGGCTGCACGCACGTCGTTGGTCACAAAGACCGGTAGCCCCAACGCAGACGAGAGCTCGGCGCCCAGCGGCACGTCATGCCAGTGGATGTTTGGAGCATCGCGCACCGTACCATCTGCAGGATCGATCTGCCCAGCGACGCCGATCCCCAACGCGGCCGCGTCGCGGGCGTGCGGGCCGAGCCGTTCGCGTACGCAGGCGATGATGTCGGCGATGACGGGGGCCGCGTTGCGCTCTGCACCGGTGGGGATCGTGTGTTCGGCGAGGATCTTCCCGCCGGCGTCGACCAGAGCGGCCGCGATCTTCGTCCCGCCGAGATCGACACCCAACGTGGCGAACGACATCCGATCTCACCCCTTCAGCAGATCCTTCGCCCACACCCACGCCACTGCCACGCGATCGCCCCAATCGGGTAGGCGCGACAGGTGGACCGCGCGTGCGACCAGCCATCCTGGGAAGCCCCAGAACCTGAGGCCCATGGCCTCGACCACGGCCCCCATCCGGCCGAGGCTCACGACTTCCCCCATTCGATGGTAGCTGAAAGATTCCGGCTGCGTACCCTCTACCAGCGCGCGCAAGGCCCGGGCCCCAGCCATTGCCTGCTGTACCGCCACCTGGGCGGTCGCGGGTAGCAGGCCGCCCGCGCCGTCCGGACACGCAGCCGCGTCGCCCAAGGCCAGCACCTCGGGATGACCAAGCACTTGGAGGGTCTCCGCCACCAGAAGGCGCGCGCCGGGACCAAACGCCACCGGCAGCGCGGCGAGCGCAGGAGGGCCCTTGACCCCCGCGGTCCACACCACGGTACCGGTAGGGATGCGGCGCTCTTCGCCAGACGCGGTGCGGACGTGAACCCACTCGGGGCCCGCGTCCACGACATGGTGTCCCAGGCGCACGTCGATATGACGTCGCCCCAGGTCGCGCAGCGTGGCCCGGGTCAGTTGCATATCCGTGGGACACAACAGGTGATCGAGGGCTTCCGCCAGCACCAGCGTGGGCGACTTCGCCGGGACGCCCTTGTGACGGCGGAGGACCGGCCCACGCATCCAATCGTCGAGTTCGGTGATCAACTCGACGCCAGTACAGCCGGCGCCCGTCACGACCACGCGCAGCAGGTCGGCCGCGCGTTGAAGATCGCCCTCGGCCTGGGCAAAGCGCCGCTCGATGTGCTGCTGCAGCCGCTGCACGTCGGGCAGCCCCTTGAATGGCAGCGCGTAGCGGGCGATCGAGTCGATCCCATAGAAGTTGGGCACGCTGCCCAACGCGATGACTAAGAAATCATAGGCAAGCGGCCCGGCCGTCGTGTCTACACGCTGCG
>CBRGMJ010000165.1:0-4917 GCA_967797525.1 uncultured bacterium
GGCAAAGGATCTGTACAGCATTCCCCAGATTCTGACGGCGGAGGCGCTGCTGGCGACCCGCGCATACGTGATCGAGGAGCGGTTCACCCCGAAGGCCGGCGGCGCCGTCGGGGTGCTGGGCGATCTCGGCGCGATCCCACCGCTGCGAGGCTACCTGGCCACCGCGCCCAAGCCGGCGGCCGACGTCGGTCTCGTCTCGCATCAAGATGACCCCATTCTCGCGACCTGGACTTACGGGCTTGGGCGCGCCGCCGCCATCACGACCGACGCGCGCAACCGCTGGACGGCCGAGTGGACCGGCTGGCCCCGCGCGGCGCGCTTCTGGTCGCAGGTGGTGCGCTGGACCATGAGCCGCGAAGTTGGCCCCCTCGACGTCCACGCCGCGATCGAAGACGATCACATACGGATCGTCCTCGACGCGCGGGACGGCGAGGGATCGCCGATCGTGTCGTGGACGGCGGCCGCCACCGTCGCCGGAGAACGCGTCCCGGCGTCCCGCCTTGAATTGAAGCAGTCCAGACCCGGCTGGTACGAGGCCACGCTGCCGTTGCCGCCCGCCGGCGCCTATCTGTTCACCGTGGTCGCGAGCGAAGGCGGCCGACCGGCCGGCCGCACGTCGCTGCCGGTCGCGGTGCCGTATTCTCCTGAGCTCCGGCAGGTCGGCTTGAACCGCGCGCTGATCTCGTACCTGACGGAAGCGGCAGGCGCCAGGGTCATCTCGAAACCGGCCGAGGCGCTCGCGCCCCCGGTGAATCCGGTGCGGCGGGCTCGGCCGGTCTGGCCGCTCTTTACGAGCCTGGCGCTGGCCGGCTTCGTCGCTGAGGTGACGCTCCGCCGGATTCCTGCCATCGAGCACCATCTCGGCCGCCTGGCGTCTGTGGCGGTGGCGTTCATCAAACGGCAGCCGCCGCCGGAACAGGTCGTGGAGGACGAAGAGTACGCCGCGGCCGACCGGTGGCGCATCGAGGAACCCTCCGAAGCCGCGGCCCGGGCCGCGTCGAAGGAGGCCGCCGCCCGCCTCTACATCGCGCGTCTGCGACGGATGAAGACCGACGACGACCACGCCAGAGGGTGAGCGATGCCGCCGGTCTTCACCTTTTCACATGCCACCGACATCACGTTTGGCTCAGGGAGCCTCGCGAGGCTCCCTGAGGTCGTCTCCGGGTTTGCCGAGCGGGTCCTGCTGATCTCGGACCCGGGCGTGGCCGCTGCCGGTATTCTGGACAAGGTCGGCGCACAGGTCCAGGCGGCGGGCCGGCGCGCGGAGACGTTTACGCAGGTCGAACCCAACCCCAGCGTCGAGACGGTGGAGCGCGCGGTTGCCGTCTACAAGAAATCGGGCAGCGCCTGGGTGATGGCGGTCGGCGGCGGCAGCGCCATGGACGTGGGCAAGGCCGTGGCCCTGCTGGCCGTGCATCCCGGTCCGATCCGGAAGTATGAAGGCGTCGGTAACGTCCCGGGGCCGGTCGCCCCGCTGGTCTGTCTTCCAACGACGTCAGGCACGGGTAGCGAGGTCACGATCTTCTCCGTCATCACCGACCGGCAGCGGAAGTTCAAGATGCCGATCGGCAGCACGCACTTGTTGCCCACGGCCGCGGTCTGTGACCCCGAGCTGACCGTCACCATGCCGCAGACGATCACGGCGGCGACGGGCATGGATGCGCTGACGCACGCCGTCGAGTGCTACACGAACACGGCGTACCATCCGATCTCAAAGACGCTGGCACTCGAAGCGATCCGGCTGATCGGACTCCACCTCCGGCGGGCGTATGCGAGTGGCGGTGATCTCGACGCCCGGGCCCAGATGCTCCTGGCCAGTATGATGGCGGCCATGGCCTTCACCCGGACGCGCCTGGGCAACGTGCACGCGATGTCTCACCCGGTTGGCGCCTACTTCGACGTCCCGCACGGCGTGGCCAACGCGCTGCTGCTGCCCTACGTCATGGACTGGAACCTGCCAGGGTGTCTGGATACCTTCCCGCGTGTGGCCCGCGCGCTTGGCGAGACGACCGAAGGTCTGTCCCCGCGGGCTGCGGCCGACGTCGCCGTCGACGCCGTGAGGCAGCTGTCCCGCGATCTCGGCATCCCCGAACGGCTGCGCGACGTCGGCGTCACCCGCGATGCGATCCCCGCGATGGCCGCGGACGCGATGAAGAGCGGCAACGTCGCGGTCAATCCCCGTGTGACGAAGTACGAGGAGATGGTCGGCCTCTTCGAGCAGGCCTGGTAGCGCGGCCGGTCCCAACCGCGGCGCGTGGGCGAGCCCTGGTCGACCGAGATCCCGACCGCCGCGCGCCTGCTGCGCGCGGCACGCGCTGTGGCCATGACCGGCGCCGGGGTCAGCACCGCCTCAGGCCTCCCGGACTTCCGCTCGCCCGGCGGGCTGTGGGCAGGCGTCGATCCGATGAAAGTGGCGTCGAGGACCGCGTTTGAGCGCACGCCCGAAGCGTTCTACGCCTTCTACCGCAAACGGCTGGACACGCTCGGCCGGGCGGCGCCCAACCCGGCTCACGTCGCGCTCGCGGCCCTCGAGCGGGCCGGTCGGCTGCACGGCGTGATCACGCAGAACGTCGACGGGCTCCACCAGGCCGCGGGCTCGCTTCGCGTGATCGAGCTGCACGGCAACCTGCGCGAGGCGTTGTGCACCGGCTGCGGGGCCGTCAGACCGATCGCGGCGATCCGTGACGCGCTCATGGCCGGGACGCTGCCGCGCTGCGCCATCTGTGGAGCGATCCTCAAGCCCAACGTCGTGCTGTTCGAGGATCTGCTGCCCCAGCAGGCGTGGTCGGTTGCGACACTGATGGCCCGCGCCAGTCCAGTCATGCTGGTGGCGGGGTCGTCGCTCCAGGTGACGCCGGCCGCCTGGCTCCCGCAAGAGACGCTCGATGCCGGCGGGCAACTCATCATCGTGAATCAAGAACCCACCCCGTATGACCGGCGCGCCGCCGTCGCCCTGCACGGGCCGGCCGAGCAGATCCTCCCAGAGATTGCGGCCGCGGTCGGGACTGATCTGGAGGAGGGGAGCGCGTCTTCGCAGAATATCCAGGAGAGACCTGCAACGTGAGCCCAGGGAACCACCTGGCCGGCCCGGCGATCCCGGGCCGATGTGTTTGACCCCTACTGAGGTGTCGCATCGAGATGGCGGTTGCAGAGATCGGGGTATTTGGTGGTTCCGGCTTCTACTCGTTGCTTGACGGAGCCGAGGAGCTCAATATCGAGACACCATACGGCCCGCCCAGTGACGCGATCACCGTTGGTGAGCTCGGCGGCCGCCGCGTCGCCTTTCTGCCCCGACACGGTCGCAAGCACCAGTTGCCCCCGCACGTGATCAACTACCGCGCCAACGTCGCCGCGATGAAACAAGTCGGGGTGACGCGCATCCTCGCGCCGTGCGCCGCCGGCAGCCTACAGCCGGGTGTCAGGCCGGGCGACTTCGTCATCTGCGACCAGCTGGTGGACCGGACGAACGGTCGGAAAGACACTTTCTACGACGGACCAGAGGCGATTCACATCGGGGTGGCCGACCCGTACTGCCCGCAATTGAGAGGCGTGGCGTGGGAGGTCGCGACCCGGCAACGCCTGCCCGTTCACCGCACGGGCACCGTCGTGGTCATCCAAGGGCCGCGGTTTTCGACTCGAGCAGAGAGCCGTTGGTTCCGCCAGGCCGGGTGGGAGGTCATCAACATGACCCAGTATCCGGAAGCGATCCTAGCTCGGGAGGCGGAGTTGTGCTTCCTGAATATCTCGCTGATCACCGACTACGACGTCGGCGTGGAGGGGGATCCCAATGTCACCGCCGTCACGGCTGAAGGTGTCCTGACCGCGTTTCGCGCTAACCTGAGCCGGCTGCGGGATCTGCTGGCCGGCGTCATCGCCGCGGTGCCCACCGAGCGCACGTGTCCGTGTGGCTCGGCGCTCGCCGGCGCTCACGGATAATGGACACGACCGTCAGGAGGCAGGGGATGCAGAGCGCACGGCTGGCGGACGACCCGACCGGCAAGAGGCTGGGGTTGGGAGTATTTCTGTTGGGTATCGTCTTTCTCATCGTGGTGTTCTTTCTCGCCTTTCGAGACTTGATGGCGGCCGGCGTACTCGGGCAGCTGGCCAGCCCGTCGCCGTCGCTTGAGGCGACGTCGGCGATCGTGGCCCTCGGGGTGAAGTTCGTGCTCTTCGTGGTGCTGGCGTATGTCGGTTCGGCCGTCGCCGGTCGGGGGATCGGTCTGTACGCCGCGTCGCGGGCTGACCATGAAGAGTGAGCGTGCGCCGAAGGCGCCAGCGCTCGACGCGGCCGCGCTGCGCGCGGGGGCCGTCGGCGCGAGGAGCCGGCCGGGTGGCGACGCGGTGATCGACCTTCGCAGCGACACCGTGACGCAGCCGACCGAGGCGATGCGTGACGCTATGGCGCGCGCGGACCTCGGCGACGACGTCTACGGAGAGGATCCAACGATCAATGCGCTCGAGGCACTCGCCGCCGAGCGCGTCGGCAAACAGGCGGCCGTGTTCGTGCCGACCGGGACGATGGCGAATGTCTTAGCCGTGATGACCCAAACGCAGAAAGGCGATGAGGTCGTCGTCGAGACCGACGCCCACATCTACGGCTCGGAAGCCGGCGCGCTCGCCACGCTGGCCGGGACGCTCCCACGACCGCTGGCCACGGAGTGGGGACACATCAGCCCCGCGCAGCTCGAATCCGTCCTGCGCCCGCCGAACCATCATTACGCGCCCACCCGCCTGGTCTGTCTCGAAAACCCGCACAATCGCCACGGGGGCACGCTGGCAACGGTCGAGCAGGTCGACGACTTGGCCCAGGCCGCACACCGGCACGGTCTCCGCGTGCATCTCGACGGTGCGCGCATCTTCAACGCCGCGGTCGCGCTCGGCGTCCCGGCGGCGCGGCTGGCCGCACCGGCGGACTCG
>CBRGMJ010000166.1:0-4908 GCA_967797525.1 uncultured bacterium
GAACGATCGATCTCTGAGCAGCGAGATCGCCGCGGCGAGCAGGATCACGTAGAGCGCCGCCAGCCCCAGGTACTGGGCCGCTCTGGGCAGGGCAAACACGCGGCTGAACGGTTGAGTGAGCGCCCGAGGGAAGAACGGGATGATGAACGGCGTGCGCTCCCGCCACTCTCGCCACTCGGTCCCAAACCGGTGCTCGTTCTCACTCTCCTCGTAGATCATCAGGGCCAGATAGGTGCAGGCCGCGGTGATCCACGCGAGGACCGCGATGGGCCTGATCCCAACAAGCACAAAGCCTGTCAGCCCCATGAAGATTCCCAGGTACTGAGGGTGCCGCACGACGCTGTACGGCCCCGCTTTCACAAGACCGATGCGATTCTTGGTGAAGATGGAGTACTTGATCGAGTAGAAGTAGATGTACGAACCCAGGAAGATCACTAGGCCTGCTCCGATGAGTACCCAGCCGCCCTGAAACAGGGTCGTCCGCAGTTCCCGGGACATCCAGATCGTATGGGTCACCAGCCATTTCGTCTGGGGGTACCGCACAAAGGGCGACCAGGGCGAATAGATGGCCAGGAACAGCCCCACAGGAAGGAACATATAACCTTGGATCGCCAGGACCAGTACCGGTGATGCAATAACCACCGGAATGGCCACCAGCACCGACCTCACGACCCTACGCAGCGTCGCCATGCACTTCACCTTTTGACAGGGGATCAACAATAACCGCTCGAACCACGGGGCTTGTGTATTCGGTGCCTCCCGGCGACCTCCTGCCCTGCAGGACCGGGCTGAGGAGGGTCCCTGGCGCGGGCGGCCGAGGCAGGAGGTCCCCGATCCCCGTCGAACGGGTGTGGTGGTGTAGAGAGCGCCGCCCGGTGCCGGAGCCTTGTAAACTAGGGGGGCGGAGTGGTATCTTTATGATTGGTGGCAGCCCGGCCACTCCGAACGACTCTCAGAGGTCCAGTGTACGGGGGCTCATCTGACTCTTTAGTTTGCAAGGCACGTGTGTGTGCATTACCAGATGTCCTACGCCGCCGGGGCTGAAGATGCCTCGCGGTTACCACCCGGAACGGAGGGATGGCGGAGAGGGTGGGATCGACGGCGAGCGGGGCGATGGGCCGAACGGAACGCAGGTCGGAGGAAGAGGAAACTCGCAAACTCGCTCCCCCGCTGCGGACCCGGAAGCCTACCATACACTCAGAAGGGGGAAGACACCAACGATGAAACAGATTGCTGTCGTTCTCGCAGCGATTCTGTCACTCGCGCTGGTTGCTCCTGCCCTGGCCCAGCCGTTCGCGGACGTGCCCACCGATCATTGGGCGTACGACGCGATCGCGGAACTGGCAGCCAAGGGCCTCATCGAGGGGTATCCCGATGGGGCGTTCCGGGGCGACCGTGCGATGACACGCTATGAGATGGCCATGGTTGTCGCGCGCTTGCTGGCGCGGATCGAGGCCATCAAGATCCCACCGCTACCGGCAGACCTGGTCCGCCGGGCGGAGTTGACCAAGGTCACTGGGGCAACGGCTGCGGCACTAGCCGCGACCGACAAGCGGCTCACCGCCAAGCTGGCCACGATTCAGCGGCTCGTCGCTGAGTTCCGAGCCGAGCTGGCGGCCCTCGGCGTGCGGGTCACCGCCGTCGAGGAAGAGTTGGCAGCCATCCGGGCGCGGTTGGACAACACCCGGATCACCGGTGACTACCGCACCCGCTATAACGTCTACCCGCAGGGCGCTGCCAGCGGCAGCGGCACCGCCCGCGCGCCCGACGTCCGCTTCCGCATGCGCGTGCAGTTCAGCGGGCGGGCAGGCAGCAACGTCGAAGGCGTCGTACGGCTGTGGGCCGACAACAGCGGGGCGTGTGAAGGCAGCGTGGCCACAACCCCCGCAGTCCCCGCAGGCGTACCAGCCTTCTGTGGCAACACCGACCAGCGCGCAGGCAACAACTACAACCAGGCGGTCGTGACCTACGATTTCGCCTACCTCGACGTCCGCAACACCTTCGGGGCGTCGCTCTGGCGCGTGGGCCGGCAGTACTACACGCTGTCGCCCAACGGCGCGTTCGGCACCGGTCTGGTCTACGACCCACCGAACAGCATCGCGGACGGTTTCACGTTCGTGAACGGCCTGGTGCTGGGGGGTATCAACATCGGCACGAGCGATGGTATCCGCTCTGACTGGGCGCTCGGTCCGCTGACCATCACGGGGGCCGTATTCCGCGACGCGATCCTTGACGCGGGCGCCGGTTCTACCGGGGCGGGTCTGACGACCGGCCTCGGCTCGGGCCCGGCGATCGATCATCGCATTGTGAGCGCGTCGACAGGGGCGTTGCTTCCGGGTTGGACGCTGGCCGGTCACTACTACCAGGCCTGGCAGCACCCGGTGTGTCCCGCGACGACCGTTCCTGGCACCACCTTCAACAACTGCTCGGGCGGCTCTTCGTTGGGCGTGAGTCTGCAAGGGACCCTGATCCCGGGCGTCAGGATCTTCCTCGACTACGCGACCTGGGCCAGCATCCCGACTCCGGGCGTGGCGGCTCTCGCGAGCGCCAACGCGTGGCGCGTGGGCGGCAACCTCAACCTCGGCCAGCTGGTCGGCATGAGCCAGTGGAACCCGAACCTCGACTTCGCATACCAGAGCTTCGGTCCGCTGCCGGTCGGCGCAATCCCGCCCGCGTACTCGTACGCCACGACGTTCACCGGTCAGGCCTTCAACTGGAACATGCGGGGCTGGTTCTTCAGGTTCAACCTGACGTTCAACCCGCGCGCGACGGCCTGGGTGATCTACGAGACCGGTACAGTCCTATGCACCAACGCTGCCGGCGCGGGTGGTGTCCCGGCGGCGACCATCGGCGGCACCTGCGGTCCGACCGCCAGCTACAATGAGTGGTGGGTGCGATTCGTCTATAACATCGCCCCGCGCACCAACGTGGCCCTCAACGCCTACAGGGGCAACTCGGCCACGTGTGTCACCCCCGTCGCCGGGGTATGTACTGGCGGCGGCGTGCCGGGCGTCACCGCGGCGAACGGCGACTACTTCAACTTCTATCGGGCTGAGCTGCTCTACTCCTGGTAACAGGTTGGCAGCTCCAATCGGCGCCCCTCGGGGGGGAATTCTCCCCGAGGGGCTTTTACTTTCGCCCCGTCTACCCATCGTGTAGAATGACCTTTGGAATCCAATGAGAAAGAACGCCCACTTCTGGCAGGTGATGGCAGATGGTGAAGGTCCTCGCAATCGTGTTACTGCTCGCCGTGGCGCAGCTCATCCCGTCGTGTGGCGACAAAGGTGACGACGAGGCAAGCAGACCGCAAGTCATCGGATGGGTGGCCGAGAAGCGCACCAAGGTCCAGAATATGCTCCCGCACCTCATCGTAATCAACCAGGTCGAGTACGGCGTGCCCTACGAGTTCTGGCTGAACGTGGGCGTCGGCGACCTGGTCAAATACGACGGCATGACGTGGACGGTTGTCCGCAAAGCCAGGTCATAGGTCTATCCCGCCCCACGGGGTGCCACCTCTATCACCCTGAGCTTACCGGCCTTGATCGTCGCGCTCGACCTGCCCGATCTCGAGGCCGCCGGGCGGATGGTCGAGCGGCTGCGGCCGGCCGTCGAGTGGTTCAAAGTCGGGTCCATGTTGTTCACTGCGGCCGGTCCCGACGCGGTGCGGATGGTGAAGGCCGCGGGCGCGAACGTGTTCCTCGATCTCAAGTTTCATGACATCCCGCAGACCATCGCCGGTGGCGTCACCTCGGCGGCCCGTTTGGGGGCCGCGCTTGTTACCGTGCATTGCGCCGCGGGCCCGGCCGGACTGCGGGCCGCCGCGAGTGCGGCGCGGGACGCCGCCGCGGGGGTCCGCATCCTCGGCGTGACCCGCCTCACGAGTGAGGGCGGCCGATTGAGCCGGGCGGTCCTCGCCGCCGCGGCGCAGGCGCACGACGCGGGACTAGACGGTGTGACGGCGGCCGTGCGCGATGCGCGGGCGATCAAGACGCGGTTTGGCCCGGGCTTCTTCGTGCTCGCGCCGGGTATCCGGCCGGCGGGTCAGGGCGCCAATGATCAGGTGCGGATCGCCACGCCGGCTCAGGCTGTCCGTGCCGGGGCCGACTATCTGGTGGTCGGCCGTCCGGTCACGTTGGCCCCGGATCCTCACGCCGCGGCGTTGGCGGTACTGGCCGAGATCATGCGGGCCGCGCGGCGCGCGCATGCGCCTGCCGCCCGCGCCAGGGCAGCACGGTCATGATCGAGGACTGGCTCGTCCGCTTCCGGCGCTACGATGCGGTGCAAGAAGGGCACTTCCTCCTCACGTCGGGGCTACACAGCACTGCGTACATCCAGTCGGCGCTCATCCTGCAACACACGCGGGAAGCCTCCGCGCTGGGAGTGGCGCTCGCCGAGCGCATGCGACAGGCGGATCCGGACGTCGTGATGGGCCCGGCGCTTGGCGGCATTGTCATCGCTCACGAGGTGGCCCGGGCGCTCGGGGCGCGCTCGATCTTTGCTGAACGCAGCGACGGCCGCATGACGCTGCGCCGCGGCTTTGCCGTAGCGCCCGGCGAGCGTGTGCTGATCGTGGAGGACGTCATCACGACCGGTGGGTCTGCCCAGGAAGTGGTCGGCCTGGTGCGCGACGCCGGCGGGATCCTTGTCGGCGTCGCGGCCCTTGTGGATCGCAGCGGCGGCCGCGTGCGCTTCGACGCCCCGCACGCCGCGCTGATCTCACTCGACCTGCCCGTGTATCCCGCCGACGCCTGTCCCCTCTGCCGGCGGGGTGAGCCGGTGATCAAGCCCGGGAGCCGTCCACCGCGATCCACCTGACCGGCTGCCGTGCCCGCGAACCTGAACGCGTTCACCCACTGTGTAAGTTCAGATAGATCCCGTACACTTCTGTTGACCATGGTACGACGAAAA
>CBRGMJ010000167.1:0-4906 GCA_967797525.1 uncultured bacterium
ACTTCGCGCCACAGCTGCGACGAGTGCAGGACGTTGGCCTTGTCGACCGACGTGACCCGCCGCCGGCGCAGGCGTGCGGCATCGAAGGCCACGCGGGCCACGCGCCGGATCTCGTCGTCGGCGTACGGCAGCGTGTCCACGGCGACGCGCCGACCCGCCTCAGACCGCCGGCCCCGCGGCTCTCCAAAGTAGAGCCCGCCGGTGAGTTCCCGCACAATCAACATATCCGTGCCCCGCACGACATCGGCGCGCAGCGGGGAGGCGCCCACCAGCGCGTCGAACGCGCGGACCGGTCTGAGGTTCGCGAACAAGTCGAGATGCCGGCGCAGGCTCAGCAGACCCGCCTCAGGTCGGCGATCGGGCGGCAGCCCGTCCCATTGCGGTCCGCCGACAGCGCCGAGCAGGATCGCGTCGGCCTGGCGGCAGGCCTCGAGGGTTGCAGACGGCAACGGGTGTCCGGTCTTCTCGATCGCCGCGGAGCCAAAGACGACGTCCTGAAACACCAGCGCGTGCCCGCGCGATTGGCTGATGGCGCGCAGCACCTTGACGGCCTCGGCCGTCACCTCGGGGCCGATCCCGTCACCCGGCAAGAGGACAATCGTCGCCCTCATGACACCTCCGTCAATGCCCGCTGTGAGGATGTCTTCCTATCTACCGCGCGCAGGAGGCGAGTTCCTTGGCAGACTCGGCGCGAAGGAGGCTCGGGCCGGTTCAAGAAGAGAGCGATCCATGACATCCCCCCAGACATCGACGGTCATTCGCTGCGGCACGCTGCTCGACGGCGCCGGCGGTGTCCTGAAGGACGCCGCGGTCACAGTCGCGGGTGGACGGATCGCCGCGGTCGGCGCGTGGAAGGATGCGCGGCATCCAGACGGCGCGGACGCCATCGACGCCGGCGGGCTGACGGTGCTGCCCGGGCTCATTGACTGTCACGATCATCTCGCCAGCCCACCGCGAGACCTGTCGGCGAAAATCGGCACCCCACCCTCGCTGTTCGTACTGCGCGTGGCCGACGCCATGCGCGAGATGCTGCAGGCGGGTTTCACCACGGTCAGGGACATGGGCGGGCTCGATCTCGGGATGAAGATGGCGGTCGAGGCGGGCGTGCTCGCCGGGCCGCGGGTCATCATCAGCCTGGCCATCATTACCCAGACCGCCGGTCTGTCCGATGCCACGAACGCGCTGGGGTTCTCTACCGATCCGCTCCGGCTCCCCGGCGCGCCCGATGCCGTCTGTGACGGGGTCGATGGCATCCGGTCGATGGTGCGGCGCTTGGTGCGTGGGGGCGCTGATTTCATCAAGATCGCCACCACGGGCGGGGTCAGCTCGCGCATCAGCGGCATCCTCACGCGCGAGTTCACCTTTGAGGAAGTCAGTGCCGCGGTCGAGGAAGCGCGCGCGTTCGGCCGGCCCGTCGCCGCGCACGCGTACGGCGGCGAAGGATTGAAAAACGCGCTCCGGGCCGGGGTGCGCACAGTGGAGCACCTGGGGCCGCTCGATGACGACGACATTGCGACGATGGTCCGGCAGGGGACGTATCTGGTTCCGACGCTCACGAACATGTCTGTGCGCCTGGAGATGGCGACCGTGCCGGGTGCGCTGTCACCCTACAACATTGAGAAGGCCGCCGAGCTGGCGCCGCTTCAGCGGGCAGTCTTCACGCGCGTCCATCGCGCCGGCGTGCGCATTGCGGCAGGCACGGACTCGCGCGGGCTGCGCCAGGGCGGCAACGCCCGTGAGCTCAGCCTGCTGGTGCAGTACGGCATGAGCCCCATGGAGGCCATTCGCGCGGCCACGTCGGTGGCCGCCGAGTGCTGCAACGTCCCCGACGCGGGGCGCATCGCGGCGGGGACGCGTGCCGACCTGATCGCCGTGGACGGCGATCCGCTCGCGGACATCGAGATCTTTCAGCACACGGACCGGATCGCGCTCGTCATGCGCGACGGCGCGATCTTCAGAGACCGGCGTCAGTCTGTGCGCACCTCACCGTCGATCGCAAATCCCTGACGGCGTAGGCCGTCGGTGATCGCGGCGATGTTCGTCACCTCGCCCCGCTCGAGCACCGGCTGGATCTTCGCAAACCGCGCCCGCAGATCCGCAACCTGTTGCAGCACCCATTCCGCCGCCTCCTGCGGAATCGCGATGACCCCGTTGCGGTCGGCGACCACGATGTCGCCTGGGCGGATCACCACGCCCCCGCATGCCACCGGCACATTGATCTCGCCGGGGCCGTCGTTGGGCGGCGCCGCCGTGGCCTGCCACCGGGAGAACACGGGAAACCCGACCGCCTGCGCTTCCTCGGGGTCGCGCGCGGCACCGTCGATGATCACCGCCCCGCAGCCCCGGTGCTTCATCCCCTTGCTGACGTTGCCTCCCCAGACCGCGAACGCCGCGATCCCGCGCGCGTTGACGACCATCACGTCGCCGGGCTTGACCTGCTCCATGGCGAACTTGATCGGGTTGAGCGATCCCTGCGGCACGACGACGGTCACCGCGGGACCGGCGACGCGACCCGCAAACGGCCACAGCGGGCGGATTGCCGGATCGAGCGTGTAGGCGCCGCGCGTCACATCCGACAGATCCGGCGGCGGATACTCGCCCAGACGCTTGACCAGGTCGGCGGCGGGACGGGGCACGCGGGTGAACCCGCGAGACCCAATGTGCGTGTCGACACCGATGCGGCCGCTCCCATGCGGGGCGCTCATTCGGCCACCACCCGAGGATCCGTCGTACGGAACCATTTGACGAAGTCCACACTGAAGTTCACCGCGTAGTCGAGCAGGGCCCGGCCCCGATCGGCGCTGGCCTTCGAGGGATCGGCCAGACTGCCGGTCTCGGGTGTCACCTCGCGCATATCGATTGGAACCACCACCCGCACCCCCTTGAACATGATGCCGCCCAGACCGCTGGTGGGCATCCCCAGGTATGTCTTGCGGCCGAACGCGCCGACACGCTCCATCCGGACCTTGCCCGGCGCCAGGGCCATCATCAATGAACCCATGGGCTCACCGCCGTGCTCGAGCACCATCCCCTCGCCGTACAGTTCCTTGATCAGCGCCGGCGCCTGCATCACCTGGAGCGGCGAGATAATGGGGATCAGCAGCCCGCGGGTCCGCCGGACCCTGCGCATCAGGACCTCGAGGATCGGCATGTTGCCGGCGTGGCCGTTGAAGATCACGATGTGCCGCAGCCCGTGGCGCAGAAGACCGTCAAGGGTATCCTCCACCACCGCGGACAGCGTCTCGGAACGCAGCGTGATCGTCCCGGGGTAGTGCCGGAAGTATTCCGAGTAGCCGAAAGGCATCGTGGGGACGACCAGATCGCCCGTCGCCTCTCCGGTCCGTCCGGCAATATCATGGATCGCCATGTAGTCGCCCATCGGGGAGTGCGGGCCGTGCTCCTCGATGGATCCCAGCGGCACAATCGCAGCCGCCCCCCGCTCGATCGCTTCACGGACTTCGGTCCAGGGCATCTCGCCAATCCGCATCGCGTGCCTCCTCATAATGCTGTTGCTATCGCGGGTCGTACCGTTAAGCCGTATCCGTTGATTTATGCCGTGCCGATCCCAACGTCGCCACGGGGATCCGATCCCGCGTCGATGCCGTCCGGTCCGATCCCGACCACTTGGTTGCACCCCATGTAGGGCGTCACCACCACCTCGTATCCCCGCCGCGAGCGCCTGCACCACGCGATCGGCAAACGCCGGCTCGGCGTAGATCCTCCGCCCCTGCTCGCTGTGCACCCGTGGCGCCGTCACCGCCTCCTGCAGCGACATCCCAAAGACCGCCACATTCAGGATCGACTGAAACACGGCGCTGATGAGCCGCGGGCCGCCGGATGACCCGATGGCCATCCAGGGTCGGTTGTCCTTAAAGAGGATGCTCGGACACCCGCCGCCCATGCGCTTGCCCGGCGCGATCGAGTCATGGTAGCCGCGCAAGACGTTGAACTGTCCGAGAAAGTTGTTGTAGAGAAACCCGAGCGACGGGGTCATCACACCTGAGCCGACGATCGAACCGATCGAGTGCGTGATGCTCACCACGTTGCCGTCGAAGTCCGCGGCCGACAGGTGCGTGGTGTGGCCGTCGGCACCGCGTTGCGGGGGCACCGGCACCCGTTCGGCGGTGCGCTCAGGCTTCATCGCCCGAAGCCGGTCCTTCGAGGTCAACCACTCGACCGGCACCGTCACAAACCGCGGATCGGCCAGGTAGGGGATGCATTCCGTAAACGCGGTACGGGTCGCCCAGGCGATGGTTTCAATGTAGTCGGGACCGTTCCACGTCATCGACTCGAGCGGGAGCGTCTCAACCAGGCTCAACATCACGAGTAGAATCAGGCCGTGGCTGGGCGGCGGCGCCGTGTAGACGGTGAGATCGCCAAACGCGCTGGAGAGCGGTGGACCGACGCGCACGCGGTAGGTGGCCAGATCCCCGGCCGTCACGAAGCCTCCGTGCTCGGCCAGGTCGGCGGCCATCGCTTTGCTCACACCCCCGACGTAGAATTCGTCAGCGCCTTGTGACCCCACGCGCTCGAGGGTGCGCCCGTACTCGGGCTGGCGTAACACGGCCCCCAGCGGTATCGGCGATCCGCCCGGAAGATAGCGCCGCCGCGCCAGGGTGTCACCGGCCAGCTTTTGTTCGATGTCGGGGTAGCCGGGACGTGACCCCCCCTCGAGCGTGTAGTACTTCTCTAGATACGGGTACACCGCAAACCCCTCACCGGCCAGCTCCGCGGCAGGGTCGACGAGTCGCCGCCACGGGAGCCGGCCTTCGCCTTCCTTGAGAACCGCCTCCATGCCGCGGATGAACCCCGGGGTCATGACGGACTGGTAGCCGAACTGGTTGCGGTCATTGCGGATCAGATAGCGGCCGGCCCGCTCGCTGCGCCCGATGAAGTCCGTCTCGAA
>CBRGMJ010000168.1:0-4894 GCA_967797525.1 uncultured bacterium
GTCAGCAGCCTGGTGGTGGAGAGCAGCCCCTTGATTTCTGCCGTCTCTCGTTCACGACCGACGAAACTCGTCAACTCGGGGGGAAGGTTCATTGCGGGCGCGTCGAGCGCCCCAGGGCGGCAGCTCCCATTGATATGCCCGGCATGGCGCCCTCCCCTGGCAGTGGGTCGGTATGGTCTCAATGGTTTCCAGGCAGATCGGCGTCTTCCTTTGTAGACCTGTCTGGCGGGTGTGACGGTGGTGGTTGCGCCATCGCAGCGTACGCCATGCTATGGAGGCTTCAGGCAGAAGCAGAGGCGCGGGCGTTTCAGAACCTGGGAAACGCCGGGGGGCGGCCAATGGGTTTCTCGATCACCAAGCCCTCGCCGCCGAGCGATTGACGCTCCTGACCCTCAATGAGCAGACGCACTTGCTGTGCGGCGGGCAGTTGCGTCCCCGTATACACGATCTGCCAGAGGCGCGCCTGCATGCTGGTGGACCCTCCGCCGCCTGCAATCGCCGAGGTCAGATCAACAAACACAACCCCGTCGCGCACCGAGAGGGTGCGCAGACGCGTGCCAGCAGGGATCTCAGTCGAGACGCCCTTGCCTCGCTCCTCGGTCGTGGGTCCCAACAACAGCGCCTCGACGGCGCCGCGAAGCAATGCGTCGGGGCGACGGCCCTCGACCCTGCGCTCGACCTCGACCAGCGTCGGCACCCCGTCCACCGGGCCGATGAAATACACCTTGAGACGCCGCTCGACGGGTCTGATCTGTGTGGCCCAGATCGCGGCGCCCGCGGCCGCCAACACGACGATCCAGATGAGCACGCGCCGCACGTCAGGCTTCCACGAGCTTCGCGAATTCAGTCTCGGTCAGCACCTTCACGCCGAGTTTGCGCGCTTTGTCCAGTTTCGAGCCCGCCGCCTCGCCGGCGACCACGTACGTCGTCTTTTTCGTCACGCTGTCGGTGGGCACGCCGCCGGCGTCGCGGACGAGGGCCTCCGCCTGGCCGCGCGTCCACCGGCTCAAGGTGCCGGTAAAGACCACCTGCGCGGCGGCGAGCGGGGCGGAGCGTGCGACCGCCCGCGGCGGCGCGGGTTTCACGCCGGCCGACAGCAGACGTCTGATCAGACGTCGGTTGGGTGCCTGCTTGAGGAAATTTACGATGCTCTCGGCGATCGTCGGCCCGATGCCGGGGACGTCGCGCACCTGCTCGAACGATGCCTTCATGAGCGACTCCGGTGTCGGGAAGTACCCGGCGATGAGTTCGGCAATGTGCGCGCCGACGTGTCTGATGCCCAGGGCATAGAGAAACCTCGTCATCGTGGTGTCTTTGCTGCGTTCGATGGCCGTCAGCACATTTTGGGCGAGTTTGTCCCCCATCCGATCGAGCCCCAGCAGGTCATCCTTCTTCACGCTATAGAGATCGGCGGGATCGTGCACCAGCCCCTTCTCCAACAACTGACCGATCAGCTTGACGCCGAGCCCCTCGATGTTCATCGCGTCGCGCGACGCAAAATGAATCAGCCGCTCGTGCACCTGCGCGGGGCATGACAGATTCGGACACCGCGCCACGGCTTCGCCTTCAGGTTTCTCGACCGGCGTCCCGCAGACCGGGCACCGATCGGGCATCTGGAACAGACGCTCGTCCCCGGTGCGCCGCTCGACCAGCGGGGCGACGACTTCTGGGATCACCTCACCCGCGCGCTGCACGATGACCCAGTCGCCAATACGAATATCCTTGCGCTTGATCTCATCCTCGTTGTGGAGGGTCGCGCTCGTCACCGTCACCCCGGACACCCGCACCGGCTCGAGCACCGCCGCCGGCGTCAGCGCGCCGGTGCGGCCGACGTTGATGGTGATATCGACCAGCCGCGTGATCGCCTGCTCGGCAGGGAACTTGTACGCGAGGGCCCAGCGCGGCGCCTGCGCCGTGGCTCCCAACTCGGCCTGCTGGGCCACGTCATCGACTTTGATGACGACACCGTCGGTGTCGTAGTCGACTGTGACGCGCCGCTCGGTCCACGTCCGCACGTACGTCTTGACCTCGTCCAGCGAGTCGCATCGCGCAGCGTGAGGATTCGTGCGAAACCCCGCGGACCGGAGCCACTCGAGGGTCGCCCAATGCGAGTGGAGCGCGAGTCCCTCAGCCGCGCCAAGCCCATAGACGAAGATGTCCAGCGGGCGGCCCGCGGTCACCTGCGGATCGAGCTGGCGCAGCGAGCCGGCCGCGGCGTTGCGCGGGTTGGCGAAACGAGGCTCGCCGCGGGCGTCGCGCTCAGCGTTGACCGCGTCAAACACCTTGCGCGGCAGATAGGCTTCGCCGCGCACTTCGATCAGCGGCGGCGGCTTCTTCACCCGGAGGCGGAGCGGGAGGCTCTTGATCGTGCGGAGGTTTGACGTCACGTCCTCACCCTGGGTGCCGTCGCCCCGGGTTGCGCCGGTCACGAACACGCCGTCCTGGTACGTGAGCGAGACGGCGGCGCCGTCGATCTTGAGCTCGCACACGTACCGGACCTCCGCGCTGCCCAGCACCGCCCGCACCCGCTTGTCCCACGCGTCAAGCTCGTCGTCGCCGAAGGCGTTAGCCAGGCTGAGCATGGGGGCGCGGTGCCGAACGGTCGCAAACGCCGCCGATGGCGTCGCCCCGACACGCTGGGTGGGTGAATCGGGCGTGATCAGGTCGGGATACCGCGTTTCGAGATCGTTCAGTTCTCGCACCAGTTGGTCGTACGCCGCGTCGGAGATCAGGGGGGCGTCCAGAACGTGATAGTGGTGCGCGTGCTCGGTGATGTCGTCGCGCAGCCTGGCCACGCGCTTCTTGATCTCGGACGGAGCGCTCATGCGATGGGCTGGGGCCCACCGGGCACGAGCGGGGCGGCCCCTCCTCTTACACTAACACGGGCCGCCGCCACCGGCCATCGCGGGGATGATGGCGACCTCGGCACGGTCGTCGAGCGGCGTCGCCAGCCCCTGCAACAGCCGGACATCCTCGTCGTTCACAAACACGTTCACGAAGTGGTGCAGCTGGCCGCCACTGTCGACCAGACGCTCGCCCAGCCCAGGGTAGCGGCCATCCAGCTCTTGGATGGCCGCTGCCAGCGTGCCTGCGGCCACGGTGACGATCCGTTCGCCGTTCGTATACCGCCGCATGGGCGTCGGGATTCGTACAGTCGCCATCGCGTCCTCCTACGATGCCGCCGCGGCTGTGCCAAGCCCCCGGGCGGCTGTGCCAGGCCGCCGGGCGGCTGTGCCAGCCGCCTGCGAGGCGGGCGCCAGCACTGCGCCTTCGAATGCGCGCAGCGTCGGCTTGATGCGCACGGTCTCCGGGAGCCTGCCGGCAACCGCCTCCTGTGCCTTTAGTCCCATGCCGGTGACATAGGCGACCGTCGTGTGTTCCGGATCGATCGCCCCGCTGCGGGCCAGCTTGCGCAGCACGGCCACGGTCACCCCGCCGGCCGGCTCGGTGAAGATACCCTCGGTGTGGGCCAGCAGCTCGATCCCATCCACGATCTCCTCATCCGTGACGGCTTCGATCCGTCCACCGGTCGAGCGGACGGCGGCAAGGGCGTACCGGCCGTCGGCCGGCGTGCCGATCGCCAGCGAGTGGGCGATCGTGTTCGCGCGCACCGACCGCACGCGATCGGTACCGTCTTTGAACGCGGCGGCAACGGGGTTGCACCCCTCGGCCTGCGCGCCGTGCACGCGTGTCTTTGGCGCGGCGATCAAGCCGAGTTCGGCCAGTTCTCGAAACCCGGTATGGATCTTGACCAGCAGGTTGCCGGAGGCTACAGGGACGACGACCGCGTCGGGGGCACGCCAGCCGAGTTGTTCGGCTACTTCGTACGCCAGCGTCTTGCCGCCCTCACTGTAGTACGGCCGCATGTTGACGTTGAGGAAGGCCCACCGATGCTCATCACCAATCTGGGCGCACAGCCGGTTGACGGCGTCATAGTCGCCGTCGACCTCAACCACCGTCGCGCCGTAGACCGCCGCCGCGAGGACCTTGGCCCGCTCGATGCCGGCGTGGACGAACACACAGGCCCGCATGCCGGCTCGCGCGGCGTGTGCCGCCACCGAATGAGCCAGGTTGCCGGTGGACGCGCACGCCAAGACGTCGTACCCGAAGCGCCGGGCCGCGGCGGTACCGATCGACACCGAGCGATCCTTGAACGACCACGTCGGATTCACCGAGTCATTCTTGACATAGAGATGGCGCAGTCCCAGCGCCTCGCCAAGACGCCGCGCGGCGACCAGAGGCGTGAGCCCGGGCGAGAGATCTACGACGGGATCGTACGACACCGGGAGCAGATCGGCGTAGCGCCAGATCGACTTCGGACCCGCCTCGATGCGCGCGCGCAGCGGTAGCCGCCGCAGCGCGTCCAAATCGTACGCCGTCTCCAACGGCCCCAGACATGCCTCGCAGACATACACAGGACCAACAGGAACCTCGGTCCCGCACTCCCGGCAGCGCAGCCGATCAACGGCCATGTTCTCCTTCCCTCCCTCTACACTGTTGCAACCGCTAACCTGATCCGACACCGTTGCCTTCTTGCACGTCGAGCGCACCTCGCGCTTCGATACCGGTGACGATTGCACGGCTGCCCACACCCGCGCGCTCGAACGCCTGGACCATCGCCTCCCCGACACCCTGCGCGGTTGCGGGCGGCGCCAGCGCGGCGACCGTCGGACCGGATCCGCTGAGGACCGCGCCGTACGCCCCGGCGCCGGTGGCCGCGGCCGTGACTTTGTCGAACCCGGGGACCAGGTGCCGGCGATGCGGTTGGTGCAGCCGATCCGTCAGCGCGTGGCGCAGCAGCTCCGGCCGGCCCTGCGCCAGCGCAATGAGCAGCAGCCCCGCATGACCCACGTTGTAGACCGCATCTTCGAGACTGACCTGGCGAGGCAGGACC
>CBRGMJ010000169.1:0-4885 GCA_967797525.1 uncultured bacterium
GCACCTTGACCGCATCGCCGATGCGGCCGAGGATGCGCGCCAGACGCGGACTCGTCCGGCCGCAGCCGCATGGCCCGTCGGCCCACACGGCGAGATCGCCCGTGCCGAAGCGCACCAGCGGGTATGTTGGGTTGAGCGCGGTGACCACGACCTCCCCCGGCGTACCTGGACCGCACGATGCGGCCGTCTGCGGATCGAGCACTTCGACGATCACTTCTTTTTGTACGTGCATACCGCTCTTCGCGCTGCACTCGAACCCGATCGACCCGAGATCGGCCGTCCCGTACCCTTGCCTGACCCGAACCCCAAACTCCGTCTCGAGCCGGCCCCGCAGCGATTCGGACAGCATCTCCGCAATGACAAATCCCACCCGCAGATGGTGAGGCGAGCCGGTCTGGGCCGCTGCCTCGAGCAGCGTGACAAGAAAACTGGGTGTCCCGATGTACGCGGCAATGGGCAGTTCGGTGAGCACGCGCACCTGTGTCTCGGTGTTGCCCGGACCGGCGGGGACCACCGGGCACCCCATCGCCCTCAGCGCCGCATCCATCATGTGTCCCGCCGGGGTGAAATGGTACGAAAGCGTATTAAGTGCGAGATCGCCCTGCCGGATGCCGGCGGCGTAGAGGGCCGGCGCGAAGTGCCAATAGTCGTCTTGGCGGGCTTCGGGGTCGAAAATGGGGCCCGGCGACCGGAACACCCGGGCGAGATAGCCGATGGGCACGCCGAGCCATCCGGCAAACGGGGGCGCGTCATGCTGCAGACCCGGCAGCGAGTCCTTCCGCAACACGGGCAGCGAAGGCAGGATCTCGATGGACACACGGGCGGGTTCGACCCCGGCGGCCACCAAGTGATCGCGCACGACGGGGGACACGCGAGCGGCACTGGTGAGAATCTCGCGCAGCCACTGATTCTGCCAGGCCGCGCGTCTCTCGTTGGACCATCGTTCGGATGGATCCCACACCTCGTCCATCCGTGTGCGAGTTCGGGAGGCGCAACGCTCGGTCCTCTAGTCAGGGCAGGAAGCGCGCTGCCCCGGGCCGTATTATCATCCGCGTGGAGCGCAGCCTCCCTCTGGTTGACGCCGTGCTCACGGTGGAACGGCTCGTGCTTCGGTTTGCCGGCATCACCGCGATTGACGGTTTCTCCTGCACCCTCCACACGGGGGAACTGTTGGGCATCATCGGACCGAACGGGGCCGGTAAGACGAGCGTCCTGAACTGCATCAACGGTTTCTATCATCCCCAGGCGGGCCGAATTCTCTTTGCGGGACGCGACATCACCCGGCTGCCCCCTCACGCCCGCGCCAGGCTCGGTATCGCGCGTGCGTTCCAAAATATCGCGCTGTACCCAGGGATGACCGTGCTGAGCAATATCATGTCGGGCCGCATCATCCACATGCGCTGCGGCGTGCTGGCCAGCGGCATCTACTGGGGAAGGGCCGAACGCGAGGTGTTGAGCCACCGGGCGCGGGTCGAAGAGATCATCGACTTCCTGGAGATGGAAGAGTACCGTAACCACCGCGTGGGTGATCTTCCCTATGGGGTGCAAAAAAAAGTCGAGCTCGGCCGGGCCCTGGCGATGGAACCGAGGCTCCTGCTGCTCGATGAGCCGATGGCCGGCATGAGCGCCGATGAGAAGACGGATATGGCGCGCTTCGTCCTGGAACTGCGTGAGGTGCGCGGGCTGCCGATGATTCTGATCGAGCACGACATGAGCGTCGTGATGGACCTCTGCGACCGCCTGGTGGCCATGGACTACGGCAAGAAAATCGCTGAAGGGCCGCCCGGTGACATTCAGCGAGACGCCGGTGTGATCAAGGCGTACCTCGGCGAGGAGCACACCGCGTGACCGCGCAGGCCGTGCTGGACCGCCCGCGGATCATCGCGGCTCCGGCCGCGATCGATGTGCCCGACACGTTTCCCAAGCGGCTCATCCAGAACGCCGACAGGTTTGGCGACCGTGTCGCCTTTCGCGAAAAGGAGTACGGCATCTGGCGCCAGATTACGTGGAAGCAGTATCTGGAGCACGCCCGCGCCTGCGCCTTGGGTCTCCATGCGCTCGGTCTGCGTCGTGGCGACGTCATCATGATCATCGGCGACAACCGTCCCGAGCAGTTTTACCTCGCGATGGGCGCGCAGACCGTCGGCGCGATCTCGTGCGGGATGTACCAGGACAGCCTGGCCGAGCAACTGGCCGAACTGATCAACTTTGCCGGCGCCCGGTTTGTCTTCTGCGAAGATCAAGAACAGGCGGACAAGATCCTCGCCATGGAAGAGCGGCTGTCCACGGTGGAACGGATCATCGTCGAGGATTGGCGGGGCATGTGGCAGTACCGCCACCCTAAGCTGACGTCGTTTGCCGACCTGGAGGCGTTGGGACGCCAGACCGACGGCCGCGAGCCAAGGCTCTTTGCGGATCTGGTGGCCGAGGGCGGCCCCGACGACGTGGCCATCCTATGCCAGACGTCGGGGACCACCGCGATGCCGAAACTCGCGATGCTCTCGCACCGCAACATGCTGAGCCAGGGCGAAAACTTCCACATCGTGGAACCCCACATCGGTCCGGGCGATGACTTTGTCTCGTACCTGCCCTTTGCGTGGATCGGCGAGCAGATGTTTTCGTTTACGCTGCACCAGTCCATCGGGTTTACCGTCAACTTTCCCGAAGCGCCCGAGACGGCGCAGCGTGACTTTCGTGAGATCGGTCCTCACTTCACCTTCGCCCCCGCGCGCATTTACGAAGGGTTGCACTCCGCGGTGACCGTGCGCATCCTCGATGCCGGACCACTGCGCCGGTGGCTGTACGATCGTGCGATGCGTGTGGGGGTGGAAGCCGTCGAGCTCGAAGCCGACGGCAAACCAGTCCCCGCGTGGCTGCGTCTGCGTCGCCTCATCTACTACTGGGCGGTGTACCGCCCCATCTTGGACAAGATCGGCCTGGTGCGGATGCGGGTCGCGTGGAACGGCGGTGCGTCGCTGGGCCCCGACTACCACAAGTTCTTTCGAGCGATTGGGCTGAACCTGAAACAGATCTACGGTCAGACCGAGATCGCGGGGATCTCGTGTGTCCACCGCGACGGGCAGGTGCGCTTCTGGACCATGGGGGCGCCGATCGCCGGTACCGAGGTCGAAATCTCGCGCGACGGCGAGATCATCGAGCGCAGCCCGTCGGTCTTCCTCGGCTACTACCGAAACGGCGACGCGACGGCGAAAGGTCTGCGAGACGGCTGGCTGTATTCCGGGGACTACGGGACGCTGGACCCCAGCGGTGACGTCATCCTGTTCGACCGCGTGGGGGACATGATCCGGATGGCCGATGGGACCAGCGCGGCGCCGCGCGTCATCGAGGACATGCTCAAGTTCACGCCCTACATCCAGGAAGCGTGCGTGATTGGGGACGGCCGGCCGTTTCTTGCCACGATCCTGAACATCGACCTGCGGACCGTCGGGAAGTGGGCCGAAGACCGGGGCGTCTCCTATACCTCCTACACGCACCTGTCCCAAAAGCCTGAAGTATTGGATCTGCTGCGCGCGCTTGTTCTAGAAACCAACGGCCGGCTGAAACCCGAGTGGAAGATCAAGCGCTTCGTCTCACTCTACAAGGAATTCCACCCTGATGACGACGAGCTCACGCGCACCCGCAAATTGCGCCGGGGACACATCAACGAGCGCTATCGTGGCCTGATCCAGGCGGTCTTCGACGGTGCCGATCACTTCGAGGCCACGGTCACGATCCGATACGAGGACGGTCGCACCGCGGAGATGCACCCGGTCATGCACATCCTGGACGTGACCGGATGAGTGTGCAGTTCGCCATCGAAGGGCTTGTGATCGGGCTCGCGGTCGGGTCGATCTATGCGCTCATCGCGCTGGGGTTTGCCCTGCTCTACAAGTCCACCAAGATCCTCAACCTGGCGCACGGCGAACTGGTGCTCTTTGGCGGTTACCTGGCCATCGCGGTCACGCGGGCGCTGCATGTGCCGGTGGCGATGGCGTTCGTCCTGGCGATCGTCGGGACACTGGCCGCCGCGGCGGCGCTGGGTTTTGTCGTCGAGCGCAGCATCATGCGGCCGCTGCTTGGACAGTCGATGCTATCGGTCATCATCGTGACCCTGGCGTTCGGCTACATCGTGCGAGGACTGATGGTCGGTCTGTGGGGCGGCGACACGCGTCAGTTCCCACCGGTCATCCCAGCGGGTGTCGTGCGGTTGGGCGATCTGGCGATTCCCGAGGTGGGCATCTGGAGCGCATTGGTCGCCCTGATTCTGCTCGCGGCCTTTTCGCTGTTCTTCCGCTACTCGCTGTGGGGCATCGCGATGCGGGCCGCGGCGAACGAGCAACTGACGGCGTCGACGCTGGGCGTCAGCCTCACCCGAGTGTTCGCCTACGCGTGGGCGTTTGCGGCGATGGCCGCATCGGTCGGCGGCATTCTCATTGGGTTGTGGCTGGGAGTCAACTTTGCGCTTGCGCACGTGGGACTCAAGGCGCTGGCGGCGGTGATCCTCGGCGGGCTGGACAGCATCCCCGGCGCCATCCTGGGAGGTTTCATCATCGGCGTCCTCGAGACGGTGGTCGGCGGGTACATCGATGCCCACGTGGTGCTCTTTGGCGTCTCCCTGCAGGGGTTCAAGGAAATCACGCCGTTCGTCGTCATCCTATTAGTCTTGCTGATCAGACCCTACGGGTTGTTTGGGACGGAACACATCGAGCGGCTGTAAGACGACGCCATGAGCATCCGCCCGGCGGGCGACTTCAAGACCACCTATGCCGCCGACATGGCGCTGCTCGATACGCGGTTCTATCGGGTGGGGTTCATCCTGTTGCTCGTGGGGTTGATCGTTGCCCCAACGCTGCTCGGCCGGTATCTCTTTTTCCTCAATACGATC
>CBRGMJ010000170.1:0-4877 GCA_967797525.1 uncultured bacterium
TCGACGTGACGTCGCGTGCGGCGTCACGCGCGGGATCGACTCCAAGCGACTGGTAGAATTCGCGAAGGAACGCCCGAATGGTCCCTGAATCGAGCACCTCGGGCGGGCGGGATCCAATGGGGAGCGCCATGAGCAGGAGCGTGTCCGATCGCCCCCGGCCCGGTTTGAGCTGGGGCTGGACGTATCGCAATGGCACCTGACGCGCCCCCAGTCGCGCAAAAATCTTCAAGCGCTCTGCGGGTGTAATCGCTCCTTCGGACTCGGAGACCAACGCGGGATCGTTCACCGCCGCGACGACCGCTTGGGGTTCCGTCCCCTGGGCTGTCGCGTCGGCCTTGAGCTGGTCGACGGCCTTGGCGAGCAACAGCCTCGCCACCCCTCGACGGCGCGCGTTCAGATCAACTGCGAGATACGTGAGGAGCCCGCAGGCGCTGGCCCTGAAAAACTCCAGGATGAGAAACCCATACAGGATCCGGCGTTCCGGCTCTCGCAGGCTTTCGCCCGCGACGAGAACATGGAGAATCGGTTTGGGGGGCGGCGGGACGGGACCCCAGAGGAGGGGCTTCCAAATGGAAGGGTCCTCCTGCTGCTCGGGGGTGTGGAAGTTGGGAAGATAGATTGCCTGATAGAGATGATCGAGCAACGATTCGTCGTGTACGGTGCGCAGGTCGATGATCTCCTGACCCATCTCCATCGTATCGCCTGTCTCCTGTGTCCCCGGCGCGAACTCCTGCGTCATCGCACGGCCCTCCGCCCAGGCCGCGCCGAACAAGCGCCTACGTCGTGCCCGGCACCGGGAAGCGTCGACACAGCGCTCGCACGTCTTCGTGGATCGCCGCCAGGCGACGGTTGTTCTTCACCCACGCACGGAACTGCCGCAGCACCTGGTTGCGGGCCTCGCGGTCGTCTGGGAGTTGGAACTCCAGCGCCTCCTGACGCACGTCCGCCAGCCAGGTTGCCAACTGCGCCATTTCCGCTTCTCGCATCCCGCGGGTCGTCGCCGCCGGCGTGCCCAGCCGGATCCCCGACGGATAGAACGCCGATGACGGTTCCCGGGGGATCGTGTTCTTGTTGACGGTGATGCCGACCGCGTCCAAAGCCTCCTGCATGAAGACACCGCGGCCCTTTCCATCGGGCGTCAAGTCCACCAGCAGCAGATGATTGTCCGTGCCACCTGTGACGAGCTGGAAGCCTCGGTCGAGCAGCGCCTTGGCCAGCGCCTTCGCGTTGGCGACAATTGCCGCTGCGTATGTCTTGAACTCGGGTTTCATCGCCTCTCCGAGGGCCACGGCGATCGCGGCGGTCGTGTGATCGTGCGGGCCGCCTTGCAGGCCCGGAAAGACCGCGCGGTCGATCCGGTCTGCGAGCTCTGGATCTTTCTTCATACCATGCTCTGTCACCATGATGATGGCCCCGCGCGGACCGCGCAGGGTTTTGTGCGTCGTCGTCGTGAAGACGTGCACGTGCGGCACCGGGCTGGCGTGCGCGCCGCCCGCCACGAGCCCGGCGACGTGCGCGATGTCAGCCGCAAAGAACGCGCCGATCTCATCGGCCACCTCGGCAAAGCGGGCAAACGGATACTCGCGCGCGTACGCCGTGCCCCCGCACCAGATCAGCTTCGGCCGGTGTTCACGGGCCACGCGCCAGACGTCGTCGAAGTCGATGAAGCCGTCGGCGCCGACGTGATAGGGGACGCTCTTGTAGAAGATCCCGCTGGCGCTCACTTTGGCGCCATGCGTCAGGTGACCGCCGTCTGGAAGGTTGTGACCCATGATCACGTCGCCGGGCCGGCAGGCGGCCATGTACACCGCGAGATTGGCCGGGCTGCCGGAGTAAGGCTGCACGTTGGCATGCGGCACCCCGAACAGGGTCTTCGCGCGTTGCTGCGCCAGGCGCTCGATCTCATCGACGACCTCGTTGCCGCCGTAGTAGCGCCGCCCCGGGTATCCCTCGGAGTATTTATTCGTCAGGATGCTGCCCATGGCTTCGAGCACGGGGGCCGAGACATAGTTCTCCGACGGGATCAACTCGACGCCGTCGCGCTGCCGCTCGCGCTCCCGCTGCATCATCGCGTGCAGTTCCGGATCGTGCGTCGCCAGCAGCATTCCAGGCCCTCCCTGGGGTAGAAACCATGTGCTATCGTTGATGTTCGGTGGGCACCAGACCCGCGCCTCCAGGAGGGCTCCATGCCCAACGTGCACGTCTTCGATCACCCGCTGATCCGGCACAAACTGACGATCCTGCGCGACAAGCGGACGGGCCACAAAGAGTTCCGGGAGATCACCCGGGAGCTCAGCATGTTGATGGCCTATGAGGCGACGCGGCATCATCCGGTCAGCGAGATTCAGGTCGAGACCCCGCTGGCGATGACCACGGGCTGGACGATCGCCGGGCAGGAGATCGCGGTCGTCCCCATTCTCAGGGCCGGGCTCGCCATGGAGGAGGCCATCACGCGGTTAATCCCCACCGCGCGCGTCGGGCACATTGGCATCTATCGCGATCACGACACGCTGCAGCCTGTCAGTTACTTCGTGAAACTGCCGCCGGATATCGCCGACCGCCAGACGATGATCCTCGACCCGATGCTGGCGACTGGTGGTTCGACCGTCGCCGCCATCGACACGTTGAAAGGGCGCGGCTGCCGCACCGTCAAGGTGATGGCCATCATCTCGGCCCCAGAAGGCATCAAGAAGGTTCACACGGCTCACCCAGACGTCGATATCTACACCGGCGCCGTGGACAGCCATCTGAACGACAAGGGCTACATCGTGCCGGGGCTGGGCGACGCCGGCGACCGGCTGTTTGGGACGAAGTAAGACGATGGCTGTGTTCGCCCTGCTGCTGGCCGCCGCGATCGGCGCTCTGCCGACCGGCTATCTCGTGGCGCGCCAGACGCGCGGTCTCGACATCCGGCGCCTGTCCCCGCACAACCTTGGGTTGGGCGCCGTGATCGCGGCCGTCGGCTATCCCACGCTCGGACTCGTTGTTGGACTCGACCTGGCGAAGGGCGCGCTCGGCATCCTCGCGGCCCGCACGGTCGACGCATCGGCCTGGACGCTGGCCGCGGCCGCCGCCGCCGTCATCCTCGGTCACGCGTACTCTCCCGTTTGGCTCATCCTGCAATCGACGGCCGGTCGCATGAAGAGCGCTGTGGTCGCGCTTGGGGCGGTCCTGACGCTGGCCGCGCTCGGTGACATCGCCCCGACCGCCGCGGCGGTCCCGATGATCGTCGCCGCGGCCACGCTGGTCGTGCCGCGCGCGCTGGGGCGGGCGTGGGGCTATCTGTCGCTGGCAACGGTGCTGGCCGCCGTGAGCCTGCCGGTGACACTGTGGCTGACGGGCGCGCACACGGCCCTTCTCGCGCTCGGCGCCGCGTATGCCATCGTCACGCTGTGGAACTATAAGGAGCACATTGCCCGGATCGCCGATGGCGTCGAGCCTCGAATCGGCGACCGGCTGCCGCTGCCGTGGCTCGATGGCGGGGAGGCCGTGGCCGCGTTTCTCATCCACCCCATGACCGTCCGTGACGTGTGGGAGGCGAACCGGTTTCGCTGGCTGGGCCCCCTACAGCAGCGCGGATTGATCTCGGACCGCGCCGTGCGGTGGCTGGCCCGATTCATGCGACCCATGAAGGTGGACGAACTGCGCAACATCACGACTCCTGACGGCCGGCGCGCGCGCCTCTATTTGATCGCCGTGCCGCTGCTGCCCGATCAGATCCGGACCGAACCGGCGCTCGCGGTCCGCCGCGCGCTTCAGGCGGCCCACCTGGCGGCGAATCTGGGGGCGACCGTGCTGGGGCTCGGCGCGTACTGGTCGGTGGTCGGCAACAAAGGCGTCGACGTGGCCGCGAAGGCGCCCATCGCGGTCACCAACGGCGGCGCGTATACCGCGGGCACCGTGAAGATGGCCGTGCCGCTCGTCCTCGCGCGGCTACGGGCGCGCGGCGTCGATCCGTCGCGGGCGGTGGCGGCCGTCGTGGGCGCCAACGGCGTGGTGGGATTCGGCATCTGCCGCGCGGTCGTCGAGCACGTCGGGCGGCTGATCATGATCGGGACGAGCCTGGAACGGCTCGAACGGTCGCGCGAGTTGCTGCAGCGGCGGTATCGCAACGCTGTCATCGATGTGAGCGTCGATCTCAACACGTCGCGCGAGGCCGACGCGGTTTTCACCGCCACGTCGGAACCCGCACCGGTCATCTTCCCTCAGCACGTCCGCAGCGGCGCCGTGATCTTTGACCTCGGCCGGCCCTACGACGTCGACGTCTCGGTGGTCGCGCGTGAAGACATCGAGGTGATTCCCGGCGGGGTGGTGCGGCTGCCCGGCGATCCACGGGGCCAGCTGGATATGGGCTACGGGCCGGGGCTGGTACCCGCGTGTCTGGCCGAGACGGTGGTCCTGGCCATAGACGGGTGTTATGACCGCGCCAGCATTGGCGACCGGACGAAGACCGAGAATATCGACTTCTTCGTGTCGCGCGCGACGGAGCTCGGGTTCGAAGTCCAGACTGCGGGCCGCGACAGCCCTCGAGCCACCCACGCGCCGGCGACCGCATAACCACGTCCGCTGAGGGCCCGATCAGGGCATACATGTCAATGGTATGCGGAGCCGGGTGGCAGTCTACCTCATCATGGTCGTCGTCTTCACGGTCGGCGCCATGGCCTGGTCGGTGGTCTTGGGCCGGCTCAGGGTCCGCGGCGCACCGGATCAGGCCGAGGGTTCGCCCGTCCGGTTGGCGGCGCCGCGACATCTCGAACCGGAGGACGTACGTCGTCGCCGCGCCGAGTTGATGGCGGTCGGCGAGCATCTCGAGCGTGAGCGCGAGACCCTCGAAAGAGAGAAACGAGAACTCGCGGCGTTGCGCGACAACATCACAC
>CBRGMJ010000171.1:0-4811 GCA_967797525.1 uncultured bacterium
AGATTCGGCAGCGCCCAGGTGGACGAGTCCCGCGGCTGAGAGTCCGACGGCAGGATCTTCCGGCGGCTGGCGGCGTCCTCCATAGGCGGCAACAATGAGGCGTCCGGACGGTGCGACGATCTCTCTGAGCAGCCGCGTGACGAACGCGGCCCGGTCGGACTCCGGGACATATGCGAGTTCCGTTCGGACGAAGTCAAAACGCCGCGGCGGCGTCCAATCGAATGCATTGCCGACGAACAGGCGGTCGGACCATCGCGGCAGGCGTCGCTGTGCAAGCGCCACGAGCGCCGCCGAAAGGTCGACGCCGTAAGGCTCGATGTGGTGTCCCTTGGCGCCCGCCCACTCGACGAGACACTCCAAGAGGTGGCCGTTCGCGCATCCGATGTCAAGGAAGGTGCCGCTCTTATCGATCGCCTGTACAATGACGCGGCGGGCGCACTCCCAGCGGGCGGCGTCCCCACGAAATCCCGACTGTGCGCGTGGATCAGCGCCGGCCAGGTACGCCTCTTCGAGGCGCTGGCGCATGCCTTCGAAGAAGTCCTCCTGACCCACGCTCAGATCCGCATCCGCGGGTCCAGCACGTCGCGGATCCCGTCGCCGAACAGGTTCAGACCCAGGATGGTGACGCTCAGCATCAGACTCGGAAACACGATCATCCACGGCGCGTCGCGCAGCACCGGGCGGGCGTCGGCCAGGATGTTGCCAAGACTCGGGGCGGGTGGCGGCGTGCCCAGACCGACGAAGCTGAGGGCCGCTTCACCGAGAATGGCGTAGGCGAACGTAAACGTCCCCTGCACGATCACCGGTGCCAGCGCGTTGGGGATGATGTGGCGGATCAGGACGCGTGCCTGCCGTGCGCCGAGCGCCCGAGCGGCCTCGATAAAGTCCCGGGTACGGACCGTCAGTACCGCCGCACGCGCCAGGCGGGCCATGCGCGGTGAGTAGGCGATCCCCAGCGCCAGCACGACGTTGATGGTCGCCGGCCCCGCGATGGCCATCACGGCGAGCGCCAGCAGGATCGCTGGGAACGCCATCAACGCATCCATGACGCGCATGAGCACCGCGTCCGCCACGCGGAAGTAGCCGGAGACCATGCCCGACATCCCCCCGATGGCCAGGGTGACGAGCAGCACCGAGAACCCGATCATCAGCGAGAGACGGACCCCGCTCAGGATCCGCGAGAGCAGGTCGCGGCCGAAGTCATCGGTCCCCAGCCAGTGGCTCCCCGAGGGCCTCGCCAGGATGTGCTCCACGTCGATGCCTGTGGGATCGGCCCGCAGCAGGACCGGCGACGCCAGCGCCAGCACGGTCACGATCAGCGTGATCGTCCCTCCGGCGACGGCCAGCCTGTGACGACGCAGCCGGCGCCACAGCGACCGGGCCGGTGCCGCCGGTGTCGTCGGCGCGATTGCGGCCGGCACGCGTGCCGCGGCGTCAGCCATAGTGGATCTGGGGATCGACGTAGGCGTACAGGACATCGACGACGAGATTGACCACGATCACGACCGTTGAGATGAGCAGGATGCAGCCCTGGACGAGCGGGTAGTCGCGCCGCTTCACGGCCATGACGATCAGGTTGCCGACACCCGGAAGATTGAACACCGTCTCGATGACAAACGCCCCGCCCAGCAGGATGACCGCCGCGTTTCCGACGACGGTGAGTACTTGAATGAGGGCGTTGCGAAAGGCGTGCCTGCGGATCACCACGCGTTCGATCAGACCCTTCGCCCGCGCGGTGCGGATGTAGTCCATGCCCAGCACTTCGAGCATGCTGCTGCGCGTGATGCGTGCGATCAGCGCCGCCTGGACGATCCCCAGCGAGAGACCCGGCATCAGTAGGTGCAGCGCCCACTCGCTGGGACTCTGACTGAACGCCACGTACCCGCTGATGGGAAACCAGTGCAGCGCCACGCCGAAGAGAAAGATCATGATGAGGCCCATCGCGAAGTCGGGGATCGAGAGACCGACGACCGAGAGCGCCATGATCGTCAGGTCTTCTGGTGAGTTGGCCCTCGTGGCGGCCCGCAGACCCGCGGGGATGCCTGTCAGCATGGCCGCCGCCAGCGCGACGCCCGCCAGGCTCAGCGTGACGGGCAGCCGGCCCATGATGGCCTGGAGCACGGGCTCGCCCAGGAAAAACGACCGGCCGAGCTCGCCTTTCACGACCTGGGAGAGCCAGATGCCAAACTGCACGATGAGCGGCCGGTCGAGCCCCAACCGCACCCGCAGCCGCTCGACGGCGTCGGGCGTGGCTTCCATCCCGAGCAGGACCGCCGCCGGGTCGCCGGGGATCAGCCGGATGAGCGCAAAGGCGATGATCCCCATCACGAGCCACGCGGGGACGAGCAACATGAGCCGGCGGGCAATATGCTGCCCCACCGACGCCCCTCCCTAGTGCCGCCGCGCCGCTATTTCGTCACGTTCCAGAAACGGCGCAGGAAGAACACCTTGTAGCCGCGGACGCCCTTGGTCACCCCGTCGAGTGAGAACATGTCGCCCACTTTCACGAAGGGCACGCTGTCGTAGAAGGCGCGCTGCGCCATCGCGTAGGCCTGTGCCCGCCGCTCCGGATCGCGCACCCGCAGACCGACGATCAACCACTTGTCCATCTCGGAGTCGCAGTAGCCGTAGGTCTCGTACGACGCCCCGCACTGGAACAGGTAGTTAAACCCGGTAGGCTCGGGCCGCGTACTCACGCCGTTGGTGGCCATGTCGAAGTTGAGCTCGCGCTGCTGGGCGATCTGCCCCGGCCAGTCGCGGATGACCAGGTCGACCCGAAAGCCGATGGCTTCGAGCTGGGGCTTGACGGGCACCGAGGCGCGGAACAGCCACTCGATATCGCGATTGCTCACGACCGTGATCGGCCGGCCGTCGTATCCCGATTCGCGCAGGAGCCGCCGCGCGAGGTCGAGGTTCTTGCCATTGTAGACGTCCTTGCCTTCGGTGTTGTGCCAGACCTGCTGCTCGGGGAAGAAGAAACTCGGCTGCAGGCGGTAGAACGCCGGCTGGTTACCGGTGACCCCGCGCATGATCGCTTCCATGTCCAACCCACGCGAGACGGCCTGACGCGCCTTGACGTTGTTGAACGGCGCCCGGTTCGCGTTGAGCTGCAGGATGACCTGGGTAAAGGGCTTGAGTACGATCGGCGCGAGTGTCGCCGACGACTGGAGCCGGTCGTACGAGGCCGGCGCGACCGACATCGCGTAGTCGACGTCGCCTCGCTCGAGCGCCGCCAGACGGGTGGCACTCTCGAGCACCGAGATGATCTGGACCTCATCGACCATGGCCTGGCGGTCGCCGCCGAGCCCGGACATCGGCTTGCTCCGGTCGCGCGCGTAGTCGGGGAACCGCCGTAGAGTGATCACCCGATCGCGCTGCCACTCGGCCAAGCGGAACGGCCCGGTGCCGATCAGGTTCGGCGGCTGGAGCGGATCCTTCGCGCCCTCGACCAGTTCCTTGGGCATGATCCCCAACACGGCGACGGGGTTGGCCATCGCGCCCACAAACGACCCCTGGGGCTCTTTCAGGGTGATCCGCACCGTCAGCGGGTCGATGACGGTGACGGCCTGTACGGCCCCCAGATCGCCGCGTCGCACGCTGTACTGCACGAAGCGGTCAATCGACGCCTTGACGTCTTCGGCCGCCATCGTCTTCCCGTTGTGGAACTTCACACCCGACCGCAGTCTGAACGTGTAATCGAGACCGTTCGTGCTGACGATCCAGTTCTCGGCGAGTTGCGGGATGACGCTGTAGTCTTCACCGATGTTGACCAGCCCCTCGAAGATGTGAGAGGACAGTTCGCGCAGCGAGAACGCCGAGCCCATGTGGGGATCGAGCCACGGCAGGTTGGTGTCTGTGGCGACGCGCAGGACCTTGGGCGGTTGCGGAGCCTGCGCCATGACCGGGAAAGTAACAGCCGCCAGGACCAGTAGCAGGATCGCAACGCTCCACCGGCGGTACATACTCATTCCTCCTCTCAACCTGTCATCGGGGGCGTCCCGCCCCCGATGGCCCCGCACTTACACCTTCGTCAATGCTCCACGTTGCGAACGCTACGATCAATTGTTCTAGTCGCGACACCGCCGCCTCGACGAACCGCCGCCCTTTGTCCGGCGTGGCGAGGGTCGGATCACCGACCACGCCGCGCCGCGTGATGTCCTCGAACCGCGTGCCGATCTTGACCGGCCCACCCGGCAGCGTCATGTCGATCGCGAACCACCCAGGGATCTCGGGGGGATATTCGGCCTGGATACGGTCGGTCCTGACGAGCGGGCCCTCCAAGTGCATCACCGCCGAGGTCTCGAACTCACAGGCATGACCCATCCCACCGGAGCGTGATTCGCGAATCCGGTTGAACTCGTCCCGGGCGAGATCCCAGTAGTCTGCTGTGGCGACCAACACTTTGTGACGGTCGCGCACGCGGGTCACCGTCAGATGCAGGGGGTCGGTGTTGCCGCCGTGACCGTTGATGACCAGTAGACGGCGGAACTCGGCGCGGATGAGACTCTCCAACATCTCGGTAATGACCTGCTGGTACGTGTCAAACGAGAGGGTGAGGCTGAAGTAGCCGCTGTGGTGCGTCGACAACCCCATCCAGACGGTTGGGGCCAGCAGGACGTCGACCCGCGCGCCGGCCCGTCGCGCCGCCTCCTCCGTAATCGAGGAGACAAGCAGTGTATCGGTCTTGACGGGGAGGTGGGGGCCGTGCTGTTCGATCGAGCCCGTCGGGAGGACGACGACCGGGTTACCGGCCGCCCGCGCACGAACCTCTTCCCATGTGAGATCCGAGAGGCGAATCAAACGATGCTCCC
>CBRGMJ010000172.1:0-4800 GCA_967797525.1 uncultured bacterium
GCTGCCGCGTGGATCGGTGGTGCTCGTCGGGTTGTCCGGCCGCGGGGACAAAGACGTCCACGTGGTCGCGAAGGCGTTGGGCGAGACGCTGTGAGCCGGCTGTGAGCCGGATCACGGCGACGTTCGAGACGCTCCACGCGCAGCGCCGGCGGGCGCTGATCCCGTTCGTCATGGGGGGAGACCCATCGCTCGACGCGACGGCGTCGTTTCTGCTGCGGTTCGCAGCGGCCGGGGCCGATGTGCTCGAGATTGGGGTGCCGTTTTCGGACCCGATCGCCGACGGGCCGATCAACCAGCGTGCGGCACAGCGAGCGCTCACGTCGGGGGTTGGGCTGCGCGACATCCTGGCGCTCGTCAAGCTCGTTCGGCCGCGCGTCACGCAACCCGTGGTCCTGCTGACGTACTACAATCCGGTCCTGCAGTACGGGCTCGAGGCGTTCTGCCGGGACGCTCCCGCTGCGGGCGTCGATGGTGTCGTCATCCCCGACCTGCCGCCGGAGGAGGGCGACCCCCTTCGCGCGGTCGCTTCGCCACGGGGTCTCGACATCATCTTTCTCGCCGCACCGACGAGCACCGACGAACGTTTGGCGCGTGTGGCCGCCGGAAGTAGCGGCTTCGTCTATTGTGTTTCACTGACCGGCGTCACCGGCGTGCGGACAACGATCGCCGGTGACATTGGCGCGCTCGTGAACCGGTTGCGCCGGCAGACGACGCTGCCCGTATGTGTGGGATTCGGCGTGTCGACGCCGGAGCACGCGCGGCAGGTGGCCTCCGTCGCGGACGGTGTGATCGTCGGGAGCGCTATCGTGTCGATCGTGGAGCGCGAGGGCGCATCAGCCGGTTCAGCACTGGAAAGCTTCGTTCGCACCCTCCGCGCAGGCATCGACGCTGCGGCCGGGGCGCCCGCCGGAGGATGACCCTCGGGCCGGCACGAACCCCTCGGTGCGACGCGAATCCGCTTCCCCGTGGCGGCGAAGATGCGGCGGACTCGGCGGGAAGTCCTGAGGGATCTCGGTGCGGTGCTTGCGGGCGCGGTCCTGCCGTCGGCAGGTGCGCCGTGGTTCCGCGTGGCCACAGGGCTCGCGCAGAACGCGCCGCCGCTCGCCCTCCCCGCCGGATGGTCGCGGTACCTCCAGCCCGAGTTAGGGATTTTCTTCGCGCATCCCCCCAGATGGGCTGTCCGTGTCCTCGAAAACGGACAGGCAGGCGTGAGCCGGAGCGCCGATGGTCTCGCGGGCCCCCGGGCGTACGGCCAACTCTACACGGTCAAAGAGGGCACCGGCTCAACGACGCTGCTCAACGCGCTCGCCGACGGTCTGACGCTGCTGTTCGACGACTTCCGGGTCGTTGAAAAGGTCCGTCTCTCGACCACACCCGATCTCAGCGCGCTGCGGTACACCTTTCCTTTCGTCGACGGCCTGCGAAAAGGGACGCTGACCATCTCTGTCAAGAAGGGAGGCGCCGTCGTCTTGGGCTTCGATACGCCGGCGGCGGAGTACGGCGCGTCGGTCGACACGTTGACCACCATCGTGGGCACCTTTCGATGGTTCGAATCGTCGCTCCATCTCACCGAGGCCACCGAGCCCCGTGAGCGCGCCTATTCGGTCATGGTGCCCGGTGGCTGGCGCCCCGACCTCCGCGTGAAGCGACCACATATCGATGCCGGCTTTGTCGCGAGAGCCTCCGACCCCGCGACCGGCGCCACTGTGGAAATCCACCGGCCGTACACACCCTCGTTCATCGCCCCCAATTCGATGCTCACCCAGGCTGGCTACCGCGAGGGAACGCAGTACCCGCTTGGAGCGAAGTGGGGCATGGAACCCCTCCTCGTGCACCCGTACAGGGCCGGCAAAGAGTTCATCGGCTCCTACCTGCTGCCAGCGCTACAGGGCTCGAGACCCGGCCTCGCCATTGCCGGGTTGGGTAACCGTGCCGATCTGGCCTTTGATCCCCAGGTCGCGCTGGTGAGAAAGACCCTGGGGGGCGGTGGGGCGGGCGGCGAGGTCGAGTTTACGTGGACCCGGGCCGATGGCGTGCGGATGCGCGGGCGGGCGGTCGCCGTCACCCTGTACGGTCCTTCGCCTACCGGTCAGGGTGTCGGCCTATGGAGCGCGCCGCACGTGATGCTCGCCGAAGCCCCGGAGCCGCGTATCAACACAGCGGTGGTCGCCATGCTGACGATCAATGCCTCCTTGAAGATCAATCCGAAATGGTTCGTTGCCGAGCTCAAGGGATCGCGCGACCGGTGGCGCATCATCCGCGAGACCGAAAAAGCGCTCTTTGCGACGTATCAGGAAGCCGTCGAACGCCGGCAAGACGCGTCGCTCGCGGCCGCCGAGAAGTGGGATGCCCACATCCGCCACGCGTTCTCGGGCGGTTCGGACTATGGGAACTATGTGCCGTATGGGCGAGACACGATCCTCACACAGGACGGCCGTGTGGTCCCTGTCATAGAATTGGGCGGCAACACGGTGACAGAGTGGATGAACAACAACCCCAACGGCTATCTCAAGAAGGCCTGGTAGGAGCGCGTAGAGATCATGGGCGTGGATGAAGAGATCCTGGTGGTGCGCAGGGTCGATCTGTTCTGGAACGGTCCGTTTCGCGGCGTGTCCACGACCAGTCTGGACGAGTACGTCCAACGCGTGCGCCGTCACGGGTTCTTTAGACGCCGGGGCGATGTCGAAGAGGATCCGTCGCTCAAGCAGATCATCCCGTACTTGGTGGTACGGCGCGCCGGACGATACATGTTGTTCCGCCGGACGCGGGCCGGCGGCGAGGCGCGTCTTCACGATCTCTACTCGGTGGGCGTCGGCGGACACATCTCGAAAACCGACGTGGATGGCGCGGGCGACATTGTGGCCGCGGGATTGCGCCGCGAGCTCGAAGAGGAACTCGTAGTTGACGGCGCGTGGTCGGCCAGGTTGGCCGGCGTACTCAACGACGACGACAATCCGGTCGGGCAGGTCCACTTCGGATTGGTGCACGTCATCGATATCGCGTCCGGTGAGGTCATGATTCGTGAGACCGACCGTCTGACGGGCCGGCTCGCGGACACCGGCGATATCCTCGCATCGTATCCGCGGATGGAAACCTGGTCGCAGCTGATCGTCGACGCGGGCGTCATCGGACCATGATGGCTGTCGCCCCGCCGTATCGCCTCGATCGCACCCTGTCCTGCGGTCAATGCTTCCGATGGTCGGTAGTACCGGCGAGCGATCGCGTGGCGGCGCGCGGCGTCGTGGACGGGGCGGTCGCCGTCGTCACCCAGCATGCGCACGGGCTCTCGGTTGACTGGCAGGGGCCCGAGGGGTCGGTGCCGCGGCTCTTGCGTCACCTCGGTGCCGACGAGCCCCTGGCCGAGATTGAGACGGCGCTTGGCGAGGACGCGGTGCTTGACCGGCTGCTGCCGCGCACATCAGGGATCGCGTTGATGCGACAGGATCCCTGGGAATGTCTTGTCTCGTACGTTATTTCGGCCTTCAACAACATTCCGAAGATCGTGCAGACCATTGACCGTGTGTCGCGACGCTTCGGTGACGTGATCGCGCCGGATGCGTGGGCGTTTCCACGGCCCGAGCGACTGGCGGCCGCCCGGATGGAGGCGCTGCGCGCCTGCCTGCTCGGGTACCGGGCGCCCTACGTCCGCGACGTCGCGCGGCTCGTGGCGCGAGGTGAGATCGATCTCGAGGCCGTGACGCGCCTTCCGTATGATGACGCGCGGAAGGCACTGCTCAGCCTGCCTGGGGTGGGCGAGAAAGTCGCCGAGTGCGTCCTGCTCTTTGGGCTCGGCCATCGTGAGGCGTTTCCGGTCGACGTGTGGGTCAACCGGGCTGTGGAGCGGTGGTATTTTAGGGGAAACCACCGGACGCCGCGCGCGATCCGGGCGTGGGCGCGCGACCGGTTCGGTCCGCTGGCCGGGTACGCGCAGCAACACCTGTTTGCGGGCGCCCGGATGCTGGCGCGGAACGGGACCGGCCGTCCACGGTAGGAACAGTCGACCGGGGTCTGGCGTTGTAGAATGCTAGGTGGAGGTGCGACAGATGATGAGTCGACGCATAGCAATATGCTTGCTGCTGGCGCTCGTCGTGGCGACGGTGTCAGGGCTGCCGTTGAGCGCCGGCGCCGGCGCCGCGCCCGCGGACGGGCCTGGTCAGATTGAAGGCTTCGTCTCGGACAGCGACGCGACATCGATCACGGTCGCACTCCGGAACAATGAGAAGGTGCGGGTGACCGCGACGGCCGAGACCCGCATCATATTGCGAACGATCGTGCAGTTGACCGATGTCAAGCCCAACGACTTCGTGGCCGTGACCTCGAGGCGCGAGCCGAACGGCTCGCTCACCGCGGTGTCGATCAACATCTTACCGCCGGAGTACAAGGGCCGCATGCGCGAAGCGCAGTTTGTCATGGACAGCGGCAACACGATGACCAACGCTGTGGTCTTCCAAAACGTCAAGCGGATCGACGGGCGGACGCTCTACCTCCGGATGCCCGACGGGCCGTCGGTGATCAACGTCCCGGCGCTCACCGACGTCTTCCGTCTGGCCGTGGTGAAGCTCACCGACCTGAAGCCCGGGATGCGGGTCATGGTTCGGGGCGCGGGCAATCCCGACGGCAGTTTGGTCGCGGCAAGCATTACGGCCGACGCGCCGCCGCGCTGACCCGGGCCGCTCAGGCCTTTCCCTTGGCGAAGTGAGAGTCCCTCCGCTTTCGAGTGACGGCGAGCACCGAGACTATTTCGAACAGCAAGTTCGCGGCCAGCAGCGACGTGATGTTGCTGTGGTCATAGGGCGGCGA
>CBRGMJ010000173.1:0-4783 GCA_967797525.1 uncultured bacterium
CACGTTCGTCGTTGGCTCTGCGCCCGGCGGTGGGGCCGATGTCTTCGCGCGCGGCCTCGCGGAGTCGCTGAAGGGCGTCCTGCCGCAAGCCGTTGCGGTCGAGAATCGCGCCGGCGCCGGTGGAACCGCGGCCAACGCCTATGTCTCCGGCCGGCCGGCGGATGGGTACACGATCCTCTTCGCCCACGCGGGCTCATCGATCATCACCCCACTGATCACCAATCAACCCACCCTGAAGTGGGATGCCTTCGACCCCGTCGCCAGGATCCACGGCGAGGAGGAATGGCTGTTCGTGCGCCCGGACGCGCCGTGGAAGACGGTGGAAGAACTCATCGCGTTTGCCAAAGCAAATCCACGCCGAGTCCGCGTGGCCGGGTCGGCCATTGGCGGCATCGACAGTTTTGTCGCCCTGTCGTGGGAGAAGGCCGCGGGCATCAGCCTGCAGTACATCCCGCATGAAGGCGGCGGGCCGGCCACACTGACTTTTCTCGGCGGGAACGCCGAGCTTCTCGTGGGCAACGTCTCTGAGGTTTTCCAGCACATCGAGGCCAAACGGATGGTGCCGTTCGTCGTGGCCAGCGAGAAGCGCAGTGCGATCTTCCCCAACGTGCCGACGCTGAAGGAGAAGGGCTCGGATGTCGTGTACGCGCAGTGGCGCAGCGTCCTGGCCCCTGCCGGGACGCCGCCCTCCCGGATCGCGACGCTCACCGTGGCGTTGCAGAAGGCGCTGTCGACCGAGGCGTGGAAGCGCTTCAATACGAACGCGAAGGCGGTCGATCTCTATCTCGGCCCTGCGGACTTTCGCCGGTTTCTCGTGAGCGAGGAAGCGCGGCTAACACGGATTATCGACGACTTGGGGCTGCGCAGGCGGTGACCTCCGCCAGCAGGCAGTCAGGAGGATACGTGTGAGCGACCATCACGACAAGACCATGCCCGAAACCGACGAGCGCCTTGCGCGCGGCCGCCAGATGCGCGAGCAGATGATGGGGCCTGGTGTTGCCCCGGGGACGCCCGCCACGCAGGAGCTGGCGCCGTTCTTTTCCCGGTGGATCTATGAGAGCGTCTTTGGTGACCTCTACGGGCGCCCGCAGCTCGACTTGAAGACGCGCGTCCTGATTACCATGGTGGCCCTCTCGGTGCAGGGGCGCATGTCGCAGATGCGCGGGTACGTGGGCGCGTCGCTGAGGCTCGGGTGGACCCGCGAGGAGATTGTGGAAGCGATCGTCCAGCTGGCGCCCTATCAGGGCGTCCCGGCGACGCACGACGCTCTCGCTGCCGCCAGGGAGGTCTTCGAGGCGCACAAGCCCGCGGGCGGGTAATGAACCTTCACCTGCGCGGGAGCGCAGTGCTGCTGGTCGGCGGCACGCGGGGCATCGGACAGGAGACCGCTCGTGTGCTCGGCGAGGAAGGCGCGCGCGTGGCGCTCGTCGCCCGTGACCCGACCGCGCTCGAGGCGACAGCCGCGGAGATCCGCCGGGTGGGTGGCGAGGCGGTCACCTGCGCGGCAGACGTCACCAACGCGGAGCAGGCGGCCGGCGCGGTGCGCGAGGCTACCGCCGCGCTGGGGCCCTTCGACGCGGTGATTCACGCGGCCGGCCGTGGATTCCGTGGCGCCTTTCTCGATCTGAGCGACGAGATGTGGCGTGAGGCGTTCGATCTCAACCTCCTCGCCCCCGCGCGTATCGTGCGGCTGGCCGCGCCGTCCATGAAGAAAGGTGGCCGCATCGTGCTGCTCGGTGCAGCGTCTGGGAAACGACCGTCGCCCCGGCAGGCACCATCGAACACCGCGAAGGCCGCGCTCTCGAACCTGACGGCCACGCTGGCTCAGGAACTGGCGCCCGATCTGATCGTCAACTGCGTATCGCCCGGCAAGATCCTGACCGAGCGCCGCCGCCAGCGTACCGCCGCCGAGGCGCGTGAGGCAGGCCAGACGGCTGAGGAGCGCCTGCGCGACGACGCCAGCGACATCCCCCTCGGCCGCCTGGGGCAACCCCGGGAGGTCGCCGTTCTGGTGGTATTCTTCGCATCGCCCCTGGCGTCGTTTACAACCGGCCAATCAATCATCGTGGACGGCGGCTGGGTCCGTTCGACCTAGCATGCCCGCAACCGAATACGGTCAGCCAGACGATCTGACCACGCCCGCGCGTTCGCACTGGCCCACCGTCATTTGGCTCGCGGCAGCCGCCCTCTTTCTGGCGGCCACGTTCTTGCACCGGCCCGATGGTCTCTCGCTCCAGGGCGCGTACGCGCTGGCCGCCCTCGGCGCCGCCGTCCTGTTCTGGGCCAGCGGGGTGCAGGATCCATCGATGAGCGGTCTGCTCATCCTGTCGTTGCTGGCGCTGCTCGGCGTCACCACCTTCGAGCAGGCCGTCGCAGGGTTCGGCGCCGAGTTCGTCTGGTTGCTCGCAGCGACGTTCATGATTGCGCAAGGCGTGGCCGACTCGGGTCTGGGGCGCCGGATCGCGTTTGGCATCTTGCACCTGGCCGGTGGTCGGGCCTCGGCCGTACTGCTCGCGTTGCTCGGTGTGGTGCTCGTGCTCTCGTTCATGGTGCCAACCGCGGCCGGGCGCATCTCGATGGTGCTGCCCGTGTGTCTCGGGATTATCAGCGCCGCCGCTATCTCGCCTCCATCGAACTTCGCCAAGTCGATGCTGATCGGCACCTCGCACGCGTCGATCATGGCCGGCATCGGATTGCCGACTGCCGCGGGTGCGACCGTCTATGCGGTCGGCGCGTTCCAGACGCTCGCGGGTGTGCGGTGGACGTATCTCGGCTGGATGGCGGCCTTCTTCCCGATCGTCGTCATCTTCATGGTGATCCTCTGGCGCGTGTTGCTCTGGATCTTTCCACCCGAGCGCCGCGATCTGATCGGTGGTGCCGAGTACGTGCGTGAGGAACTCCGACGCCTGGGCCCCTTGACGACTCCCGAGAAGAAGATGCTGGCGATCTTCGCGGCGATGTATCTGCTGTGGCTGATAGGCCCGCGGTGGAACGTCACCACCGCGCAGGCCGGCATGCTGGCCGCGCTGGTGATGCTGCTGCCGGGGGTGCGGCTGCTCGACTGGGATCGGGCGCTCGCGGCCGTGAAGTGGAACGTCATCATCCTCTTTGCCGTGTCCCTCTCCCTGGCCAATATTCTGGAGTCTTCTGGGGCCGGTACGTGGTTGACCGAAGCCACCCTGGGCGTCTTGAATAGGCCGTCGCCACTTGTCGCGGCGGCGATCCTGGCGCCGCTCATGGTGCTGCTGCGCGTCGGCTTCGTCAACAACCTGGGGATGATCGCCGCGGGGTTGCCGCTGGCCTTCACCCTCGCGAAGGGTTGGGGGTTCAGCCCGCAGTGGCTGGGGCTGCTGGTCGTGATGACCGCGGGCCCGGGATTCCTGCTCCCGACGCAGACGCCGACCGGTATGATCACGCTCGGCTACGAACACTATACGACGCGCGACTACATCCGCTCGGGCATCCCGGTCTCGATTCTGCTCGTGGTGCTGACGTGGGCGGCCGCCCTCTTCTACTGGCCGTTGCTCGGCTACCGCCCTTAAACTGTTCCCAAACCTGTTCCAATGGACGACTACCAGGTCTTATTAGGTTAGAATACCTGGCCGAAATAGGAACTTATGGTAATATATAGAAATACAAGGGAGGCGGAAATGAATCATCTCACGCAACAGTTTATCACTGCCCACGAAGCCGCCACTCTGCTGCACCTTAACGTCAAACGGGTCCAGGCACTGGCCCGATCAGGCGTGCTGCCCGCTACGCGGGTGGGCCGCAAGTGGCTGTTTCCACGCGCGATGCTGCTGGCGAAGTTGGGGAGGCCCGAGCAGGTGGCGCGCGCAGGCCCGCTGGACATCAGCGCGCGCAACCACCTCTGGGGGTCCATCGTCGGCCTGACGACGGGCGATGTCATGGCTGAAGTCCGCGTGCAGATCGGAGATCAAGAACTCGTCTCCATCATTACGCGGGCGTCCGCGGAACGACTGGGACTCGCGGTCGGTGATAGGGTGGCGGCGGTGATCAAATCCACGGAAGTCATGATCGGCAAATGACGTTGCGCGCGCTTTTCCTGGTGCTGGTCTGTGTCGTGGCGTCGCTCGGGCTGTCACCCGCCTGGGGCGGTCCGGCAAGCACCGTGACCGTATTTGCCGCCGCGTCGCTGACTGAGGCCTTCACGGTGCTTGGCAAAGTGCTCGAACAGCGCAGCGCCGGTTTGCGGGTCACGTACAGCTTCGCCGGCTCGCAGCAACTCGCTACCCAGATCGAACAGGGCGCCCGTGCGGACCTGTTCGCGTCGGCCGACCAACGGTGGATGGATTACGTGCGGCAACGCGGCTTCGTCGCGGGCACCACGACCGAGTTCGTCCGGAATGTCCTCGTGGTCATCGTCCCACAGGCCAACCTGGCGAAGATCGCGCGTCTCCAAGATCTGGCCGGCCCCGGTGTCAAGATCGTGCTTGCGGCCGATGTCGTCCCGGTCGGTCACTACAGCCGCGAGGCGCTGGAGAAGCTCAACCGCGCACCGGGGTTCCCCCCAGACTTCGCTCAGCGCGTCTTGCGCAATGTGGTGTCACAAGAGGACAACGTGCGTGGCGTCGTGGCGAAGGTCCAGCTCGGCGAAGCCGACGCCGGCATCGTGTACCGATCCGATGTCACCCCGGCGACCGCCGCGCGGGTGCAGGTGTTCGATATCGCCGATCGTTACAACGTGATCGCCAGATATCAGATCGCCGTGCTGAAGACCGCGCCAAACCCCGCTGCTGCGGCAGCCTTCGTCAATCTGTGC
>CBRGMJ010000174.1:0-4729 GCA_967797525.1 uncultured bacterium
GGCGCCCATGGACACGGCGTAGAGGGGGATCAGCGGCGCGACGGCCGCACCGACGACGGTCTGACCGGTGCCGATCAGAAAGGTGGGGGTTAGCCGCGAACGCGGCATGCCGCCGGGGCTAGGCGGGCACACCCGCGCGCGCCGTGCGGCCGTACACGCGTGCGGCGTGCTCGACGGTGATGCGTTCCTCCCGGATGTCGCGCTCGATGGCCGCCGGATCGCGTTCCGCCACGGGTCGGTAGCCGGCGCCGCCGCCGGATCGCACCGTGAGAATGTCACCGGCCCGTAGGGTGGTCGAGACTTTCGAGCCGAGGTGGATCACCTGACCGCCGCGCTCCACGAAACAGGCGCCCGGCGCGCCGCCGGTACCGCCAAAGAGGCCCGTGGCCGAATGGTGGTGCCGGTCCGAGTGCAGGCCGAAGTTGACCCCATCCGTCAGGATGCGGTACTTGCGTTCCATCCCCAGCCCGCCGCGGAACTTCCCGGCGCCGCCCGAGTCTTGGACCAGCCCGTAGCGCAGGATCTCCATGAAGGGGAATTCGATCTCGACCGATTCGACCGGGGTATTCATACCGTTGGTGAGATGCATGATCATCCCATCGGCGCCGTCCTGATCGTAGAGCGCGCCGACACCGGCGCCGAGGACCTCCGAGATGACACTAAAGCGTCCCTCACGGCGTAGGGCCATCGACACGCCGGTCTGGCAGTCAAACCCCGGCGCGATCACCTTCTCGGGCATGACCGCGGCCAGCGCATAGTTGACGGCGTCAAAGATCTTGTAACAGGTGCTCGTGCGGGCCCGCGTCGCCGCAGGCCGCGCCGGGTTCACCAGCGTGCCGGGCGGTGCCACGACCTGGATCGGGCGAAACGCACCGGCGTTGACCAGCAGGTGCCCGGCCTGCAGGATCGACATGATCGTCGTCCGGCAGGTCGCATAGGTCGAGGCGACCGGGATGTTGATGAAACCCTTCACCTGGGCGTCGGTACCGGTAAAGTCCAGGAGCATGTCCGACCCGCGGATCTTCACCGTCACGCGGATCGTGAAGGGCCCGGTTGCACCCGTGCCGTCGTCCTCCATATAGGCTTCGCCGAAGTAGTCGCCGTCGGGGATGGCGTCGATGGCGCTGCGGATGATGCGTTCGGAGTAGTGCTGGATCTCCTGCTGGAACTCCACGATCGTGGCTTTTCCATACTTGCGGCACAGCGCGGCGACGCGGGCCTCGCCCGTCCGGCACGCGGCGATCTGCGCGTTGAAGTCCGGGATCGTCTTCTCCGGCACACGGATGTTGGCGCGGAAGAACTTGCCGAAGGGGCTGTCTTCCCAGTCGCGGTCGAGTTGGATCTTCATGGGTGGGAAGACGATGCCTTCCTGGAAGACCTCAGTGGCCTGCGCGTTATTGGCCGGTGAGCCGCCGCCGACGTCGAGGTGGTGCACGTTGGCGCACGACAGCCCGATGACGTCTCCGTCGACGATGATCGGCGTGAACAAGAGGATGTCGTTGACGTGCTGCCCGCCGTCGAACGGGTCGTTGGTCAGCAGGGCGTCATCGGCGCGCAGCGTCCGGAAGTCATAGTGTTTTCGCAGCGCCTGGGCGGCCGGCTCCATCGCGTTGAGCAGCATCGGAATCCAGTTGGCCATCGCGACCGTGTTGCCGTCGGCATCGAAGAGCGCTGTGGCCATGTCGCGCACCTCGCGCACGATCGTCGAGTGGGCGGAACGGTAGAGGTTGACGCCCATCTCTTCGGCGGTCGCGACGTAGGCGTGACCGATAACGGATAGCGAGACTGGATCCACTTCAGGCCCTCCTGAGGATAAGATTGCGGTTGGCGATCACCGTCCCGGTCCATCCCTTGGGGACGAACGTCGTCGCCGTGGCTTCCTCCACGACGGCCGGCCCCAGAATACGGAAGCCCTCGGGCAGCGTGTCGCGATGGTGGAAGGCGCACGGTGAGGTCGCGCCGTCCAGACGCGCGGGCGCCGTCTCGACGATGACGTCGCCACGGGCCGCGCCAGCCACACCGCTGGCCCGCTGCACGGTCGACCGGTGGAGCGCCGTGAGGCGAAAGTTGACGATCTCGACGCCCTCACGGCTCGACGCGTGTCCGTAGCGCTGCCGGTGGAATTCGTGGAACTGTGAGGTCAACTCTGCCGTCGAGGTCTGACCCGAGGCGAACTCGTCGACCGGCATGGTCAGTTCATAGGCCTGGCCGATGTAGCGCATGTCGAGGAAGTAGCGGCGCTCCACCGCCGACCACGGCACGTCGTAGCCGTCAAACTCCCGCCGTGCGCGGGCCTCCAGCTCGCCAAAGTGTTCGACCAGCAGCGAGTGTGTCGCCCGGCCCGCGGGGGAGATGCGGGTCAACAAGAAATCCTGCTGGATGTCGGCGATGAGCAGCCCGAACGCCGAGATGATACCGGGGTTATTGGGGACGAGGACCTGCGCGCAGCCAAGCTCCTCGGCCAGTTGCGCGGCGTGGAGCGGCCCGCCGCCGCCATACGCGACGATCGTGTAGTCGCGCGGGTCGTGCCCCCGCTCGATCGACACCAGCCGCATGGCCTGCGCCATCGTGAAGTTGACCAGCCGGCGAACCCCTTCGGCGGCCTCCGGAGGATTCATACCCAGAGACTCTGCCAGCCGGCGCAGGGCAGAGTGCGCCGCGTCGAGCTCGAGGGGCAGCCGGCCGCCGAAGAACGTGTGGGGCCTGATCAAGCCGAGCACGACGTTCGCGTCGGTGACCGTGAAGTGCGTGCCGCCTTTCCCGTAACATGCCGGGCCGGGGTCGGCGCCCGCGGATTCGGGTCCGACCTTCAGGATGCCGCCGCGGTCGGCCGCCGCAATCGACCCGCCGCCGGCGCCGACCGTGGCGATGTCGATCATGGGCAACGCGAGCGGCAACCCCGCGATCTTGTAGTCGGTCGTGATCTTGGGCTCGCCGCCGTTGACCAGACAGACGTCGGTGCTGGTGCCGCCCATGTCGAAGGTGATGATGTCACCGAATCCCGCGTCGGCCGCGATCGCGGTCGCACCGACCACCCCCGCGGCCGGCCCCGAGAGGATCATCTTGACCGCGTGCCGCCGGATCGCGGGCGCCGGCACGCTGCCGCCGTTGGCCTGAATGATGTTGAGATGCCCGGTGAATCCTCCGTCGGCGAGCCGTTGTTCCAGACGGCCCAGGTAGCGGTCCACAACAGGTTTGGTGTAGGCGGACATGACGACGGTCGACGTGCGCTCATACTCGCGAAACCGCGGCAGCACGTCCGACGACAACGAGACGTGGAGATGAGGAAAGCGGTCGGCCAGCGCGCGTTCGAGCGCCTCCTCGTGCGCGGGGTTCGCGTATGCGTGGAGCAGACACACCGCCACGGACTGCACGCCGTCCTCACGGATCAGCCGGTCGAGCGTCTCCAGCAGGCCGTCGAGGGCCAGCGGCTGGCGGATCGACCCGTCGGGCGCGACCTTCTCGGTCACTTCCAGCACCCGATGGCGGGGCACGAGCGGCTCGGGGTGCTTGTAGAAGAGATCGAACAGCCGCTGCTTGGCCTGACGCTGGATCGCCAGCACGTCCCGGAACCCGGTGGTGGTCACGAGCGCGGTGACGGCGCCCTTTCGCTCGATCACGACGTTGGTGGCAATCGTCGAGCCGTGGACCAATGCCGAGAGTTGATCGAGGCCGACGCCGGCCTCTTCGAGCGCGTTCATGACGCCCACGTCGGGGTGCGCGGGCGTCGAGAGCACCTTGCCCACGCGGACGATGCGGCTGCCCTCGGTCAGGACCCAGTCGGTGAACGTGCCCCCGACTTCCACACCTACTCGGACATTCGGCATCAGGCGCCCGCCTCCGAGCGCGCGGGGCCGCGTGTCGCGCTCAAGACCTCGCGATTGACCAGGAACGGCGGCGGCGTCCCCTGCAGCGCGATCAGGACCTGTTCGGCGGCGTCGCGCTGCATCTGCTCGATCGATTCTTCTGAATAGAAGCCGACGTGGCCGGAGACGGTGACGTTCGGCATCGCCAGCACCGGGTGGTCGACGGGCAGCGGCTCCTGCGCAAAGACATCCAGCCCGGCGCCGGCCAGCCGGCCCGACCGCAGCGCGTCGAGCAGCGCCGCTTCGTCGATCACCGGGCCGCGCGACGTGTTGATCAGGATCGCACCCGGTTTTGTCCTCGCGAACGCCTCGCGGTTGAGCAGGCCTTTGGTGTCCGCGGTCAGCGGGAGGTGGACTGAGATGAAGTCCGCTGTGGCGAGACACGCGGCCAGGTCGACGGGTTGCACGCTTTCCGCCGCGAACACCTCTGCGCCGACATAGGGATCGTGCGCGATGACCTGCAACCCGAGGGCGCGCCCCTTCCGGCCGGTCGCCCGCGCGATGTTGCCAAACCCCAGCAACCCCAACGTACGCCCGGCAATGCGGTGCACGGGTCGCAGGGGGCGGATGTGCCACTGCCCGGCGCGCACCGCGCGGTCGGCCGTGACGATCTTGCGGGCTACCGCGAGGAGCAGCGCGATCGCGTGAGAGGAGACCTCATCGACCGCGTAGCGAGGCCCGTTGGTGACCCAGATGCCCCGGCGCGTCGCGGCCGCCACGTCCACCCGGTCGACGCCGGTGCCGTAGTGGGCGATGATTTTGCAGCGGGTCAGCATGTCGATGCGTCCCGCGTCGAGCATGACCCGGCCGTGCAGCACGGCGTCCACCTCACCGGCGATCCGCTCGAACGCCCCGGGATCGTC
>CBRGMJ010000175.1:0-4706 GCA_967797525.1 uncultured bacterium
GTGCCCCCGGCAACCCGAGCCCGCCTGGAGGCCAGCGGCACGGACGTCCGCGAGGTGCCTGCCGAGAAGGACCAGACCGATACGGAACTCGCGCTCGAGATTGCCGCCGAGCGGGGAGCGTCCGAGGTCTGGCTGGCTGCAGCGCTGGGAGGCCGGGTCGATCATGCCGTGGCTAATCTGCTGCTGGTCTTCCTCGCGCGGCAGCTGGGCGTGCGGCTGTGTCTCGTCGACGGGCGCACAGAGGCATACCTGGTCGGCGGTCCGTTTGTCCTCGACGCGTGCGTGGGGGACCTGGTGTCCCTGATTCCTCTCACGCCGCTCGTCGAGGGAATCAAGACCGTCGGGCTACGCTATCCGTTGCAAGATGAGCCGCTTGTGCGCGGCGCCACACGCGGCGTCAGCAACGTGGTCGTCGCCACGCCTGCCGGTTTGGCAGACGTCGGCGCGGGCGACCTTCTGCTCGTTCATACGCGCAAGCGCCTGCGGGCTGGTTGAATGGATCGCTTACGAGGAGCGTGAGATGATCGGATGCCGGTTTGCGATCTATCCGATGACCGACAACTTTGTCGAGGTGATCCTCGGGGCTATTCGAGCGGTTGATACGAGCGGGATGACGGTTAAGAGCGACAGCCTCGGCACGCTGTTCATCGGAGAAGAAGAGAAGGTGCTCGGCGCGGTGCAGGCGGCCTTCGAGGCGGCGTCGCGACACGCCGGCCATGTGGTGATGACGCTCCATCTCTCCAGGGGCTGCCCCGGAGAGCCGGAGGACTATTGTGATCCCACCGGCCGGCCGATGGACTGAATTGAGGAGGGGCGAACACGATGCGGGTAGAGTGTCTCTTTGCCCTATATCCATTGGGGCGCCAAACACACATGGACGCGGTCTACAGCAGCATCGAGCGGGCCCGGGCTGATGAGCGCGTGACCGTCACCCCGGTCCATTTTGCCACGCGCCTCGACGGAGATCTCCGCGATGTGCTCAACGTTATCCGCACAGCCTTTGACGAGGCCGGTCCCGGGCACGTGGTCGTCCATGCCACGATTTCGACGGGGAGTCCATCGAAGGAGGGTCAGTCATGACGGTGCAGCAGCGGACGGCGCCGTGGTCGCTGCGGGATTTCGTGGTCCTCGGGGCGGTCGCTGTCGTCTTCGGGTTTCTGTTTCTTCAGTGGATTCCCGTGTGGCTGGCTGTGCGCGCGCTCGGGCCGGTCGCGCAGGAGCTCATGTTCGGGTTCTGGTTCATCGGTGGGATCCTGAGCGCGATCATCATACGCAAACCCGGAGCGGCCATCTTGGGAGAGTTCGCGGCGGCGCTGGCCGAGATTCTCTTCGGGAGTCCGATTGGGATCCCGCTGCTTGTCTCCGGCCTCGTCCAGGGGCTGGGAGCCGAGCTGGTCTTTGCCCTGTATCGCTACAAGCGATATACGTTGTGGACGGTGGTGCTCGCCGGAGCCGTCGCGGCCGTTGTCGCGATCCCATGGAACTGGTGGCGCCTGGCCTACTTCGGGCTCGCGCCCGGCCTGCAAGTGGTGTTGCTGGGTGCGCGCGTCGTGAGCGGCGCAGTGTTGGGCGGTGTGGGGTCCCACATCCTTGCGCAGGCCCTGGCGCGGACCGGCGTATTGGCAAACTTCCCCATCGGCCGGTCTCATACGCCCTGAATTGCTCCGCGTCACCGGCCTGACCGCCCGGTACCTGGGCCGGCCCCATCCTGCCCTGTCGGCAGTGTCGCTGGTTGTCGATCGGGGCGAGCGCGTCCTCCTCCTAGGTCCCAGCGGATCAGGCAAGACGACCCTCGTCCTCGCGTTGGCTGGGATCATCCCCCAGGTACTGCCTGCCGAGGTCGAGGGCTCGGTCACCGTGGACGGAGTGGATACACGCACGGCCCTCCCAGGATCTCTCGCCCGGCTCATCGGCGTGGTCTTTCAGGATCCGGACGCCCAGATCTGTATGTCGACGGTCGGGGAAGAAGTTGCCTTTGGCTTGGAGAACCTGGGCGTTCCCGCTGAGGCCATGGAGGCCCGCATTGGGGCGGCGCTCGACGCGGTGGGAATGGCGCGCTGGCGAACTTCCCGCGTGGATCGTCTCTCGGGCGGGCTCCGTCAGCGGCTCGTGTTGGCCGCGGTGCTGGCGATGGGGACGCCGACGTTAGTGCTGGACGAACCCACAGCGCACCTGGATCCTCAGGGAACGCGTGCGTTCTTCGCCGCGCTCGCACGCGTGGGTGACTCCGGCTGCCTCTTGATCGAGCACAAGCTGGAACACGCCGTGCCACTGCTGACGCGCGTGGTGGCCCTTGGGTCTGATGGACGGGTGCTTGTGGAAGGAGACCCCGGCACCGTGTTCGGCCGGCACGCTGGTCTCCTCGAAGCTCATGGGATCTGGCTTCCGCCCGCGGCGCGCGTCGCGCGTGCAGCGGGAATGGATGACGAGGTTCTCACACTTGATGACCTGACGGCGTTGGCCAAGAGTCGCCCTTCAGTCGCCGACCGGCTCATACAAGCGCTCCCGGTTCCCCGGCATCCGGTGCCCGACGGACCGGCGGCGATCCATATCCGTAGCCTGAGTCACACCTACCCTCGAGGAGCGACCGCGCTGCGGGAGGTGACGCTGAGAGTCCCGGAGGGCGACTTCCTGGCGCTCGTGGGCTCGAACGGCTCGGGCAAGACGACGCTGGCGCTCCATCTGGCGGGGATCCTGCGGCCGCCATCCGGGCGAGTGTTCGTGCTTGGCCGCGATATGGCGGAGGCGCCGGCGCGTGAGGTAGCCGGGTTGATCGGCTATGTCTTTCAGAACCCGGAGCACCAATTCGTAGCCGAGACTGTCCTCGATGAAGTTCAGTACAGCCTGCGCGTTCGGGGCGTGGGGCATCAGGAATCGCTGGCGCGCGCCGGCGAGATGCTGCGGCGCTTTGGCCTGGCCGCGGCCGCTGATCGGCATCCGTACCGGCTCAGCCAAGGGGAAAAACGGCGCTTGAGTGTAGCAACCGTGCTCATCGCCGCTCCCCGCGTCGTTGTGCTGGATGAGCCTACGTTCGGCCAGGACGCCCGGACGAATCAAGATCTGCTGACAGACATGGCGCGCCTGAATGAGCAGGGCATCACAATCCTCATGATCACGCATGATATGGAGGCCGTCTGGCAGTTCGCCCGCTCGGTGGCCATCATCCATGAAGGACAGATCGTCCACCAGGGGCCCGTCGCCGAACTGCCGCACCATAATGAACGCCTGCAGGCGGCGAGCCTGGACCTGCCGTTCGCAGTCCGCTGCCGCGAGGCCCTGAGCCGCGTCGGTTCCGTGGCGTCATGATCGACCGCGTGCTCTCCCATTACGAGACGCCGTCAGCGTTGGCGCGGTGGAACCCCGCGCTCAAGGCGATCGCCGTGCTGATCGTGTCACTCATGCTGACGTTCGTCTTCGATCCGCTCACGCCGCTCGTCCTGCTCGCCGTGTCTCTTCTCGTCACCCGGATCTTTGGGCGCGTGCCGTTCGTCGTGTTGGTCGCGGGGCTGGTGCCTGCGGTCGTGCTGGCCGCGGGCCTGGTGTGGACCAACGTGCTGTTTGCCCGCCCCGCGGGGGACGTGTGGTGGCGGTGGGGACCGCTTGCCGTTTCTCACTCGAGCCTGATGATCGGGCTGTCGCTGGGCCTGCGCGTGCTCTGCTTTGCGTCGTACTCCTTGATGTTTATCACGACGACGGAGCCGTCGCGGTTCATCCTGAGCCTCATCCTCCATCTGAGGGTGCCCTACCGGTTCGGGTATGCCATGCTGGCCGTGTATCGATTCCTGCCGATGCTTGCGTCCGAGTCTCTGCTCATCCGTGGTGCGCTGCGTATCCGGGGCGTGGGAGAGGGACGCGGCGTCGCCGGATGGTCACAGGGGATTGTCCGCTATACCGTGCCGCTGCTTGCCTCAGCGATCCGAAGGGCGGAACGCGTCGCCATCGCCATGGAGGCGCGCGGCCTGGCGCCGGGTATCCAGCGGACATATTACCGGCGTCCCGCGCTGGGAACCCGTGATTTCGTCGCAGCCGCGGCGCTGATTGGTGTCAATGCGTTCGTCCTGTTCCTCTCGTGGCGGCTGGGGTTCCTGCGGGTCTGGCAGGGGCAGTTGTACTGAGCCTCGTTGGGGGCGACGGTCAGGAGGCGCTACTTGAGCACGCCCGTCGCGCGCAGCATTGCCAGGTCCGGGGGACAGGGGCCGCCGACGGTGACCATGCGGGTCTCGGCGCTCACCGCGTGTTTGATGCCTTCGGGGACGTGGATCACGCAGCCGGCTTCAACCGGCAAGATAAGGTCGTGGTCGAAGTCGCGGACGGAGCCGCGGCATTCGACCACGAAAATGGTGTCCTCGGATTCTGCGTGAACGTGCGGCACATTCGCCTCACCAGGTTCCAGCTCAACGCGATTCATCGACGCGACGTTCGCGCCCGATCCGGGCCAGACGATCAGCCGCGCGTGTCGGGCGATCAGGGGAAGGGGCACCCCGTCTGTGGCTGCGTCGAACACACGTATCGGCATCGCCGCTACTCCTCGACCGTGTAGTCCGTCGTCGACTGCCTCGCGGGCGCGACGACGCTGACGAGGGCGGCGCCCTTAGGCCCCGCGGTCGCCTCGTGCGGAACGTTGGGCGGGATGACGAGCAGATGCCCGGGCGTCAGTGTCACCGTCTGACCCGGCGACACGAAGGTCATCAAACCCTCCTGCACCA
>CBRGMJ010000176.1:0-4688 GCA_967797525.1 uncultured bacterium
ATCGATCTGCACGGTCAAGGGATCGACCGCGGTGACCTTCTGGACCAGGTTCACCTCACTCCGGCGGGGTGATCCAAACGCCGTGTCCTGCATGCGCTGGAAGTTGTACGCGACCGCCTCGGCGTTGAACGGGGTGCCGTCGTGGAAGACGACGTTGGGTCGGAGCTTGAACGTGTACTGGCGACCGTCGCCGCTGATTGTCCACGAGGTGGCGAGCATGGGCACGATCTGCAGGTCCTGATTGATGTCTACCAGCTTGTCGAACAGGTTCTGGTAGACCTGGCGGTCCACCGCCGCGACGGACTGGTGGGGGTCCATGTTTGGCGGATCGGCGTCCAGCCCGACCCGCAACGTGCCGCCACGGCGCGCCGTTTGAGCGGACGCCAGGCCGCCGGCCAGAACCACGACCGCTACCACAGCCAGGAGCATGCGCTTCATGTCTACCACCTCGATCGTGACGTGTGGGTGCAGCGGTGCTTGGGCCTCCGCGCTATGGCGACAGCGAGACGTGCCGGAAGCGCATCATGCCGTCTGCAATGTGTACGAATCCCTGGAGTTTGGGGCCCAGCACTTTGAACTCCTTGGGCCAGTACAGGAAGATGTATGGCAGCTCGTCGTTGAGCACCGTCAGGATCTCGGCGTACGCCCGCTTGCGAAGATCTGCGGTCGTCAGGATCCGCGCGGCGTCGAGCATTGTGTCGACTTTGGTGTTACCGTAGGCGCTGAAGTTCAGACCCCCATTGGTGACAAAGAAGCCGTAGATGTTCCCGTCGGGGTCGGGCCGCCCGCTCCAGCCCAGAAGAATCGATTCGAATCGGTGGCTATCGCCCTGGCTCAGAATGGCGCCAAACTCGACAATCTCGATCGTGATGCGGATCCCCGCTTCGCCGGCCATGGACTGGAGGACCTGCGCGATTTGCTGCTGGACGCGGCCGGGAGTGATCTTCAGCGTGAACGCGAACCCGTTTGGCTGCCCGCCTTCACGCAGTTTCGCCCGCGCGAGGTCGAGATTGCGCTCGGGGATCTTGTTGTTTGGGCCGGAGTCCGATCCGAGGAGGCCGGGCGGGAAGGGCCCGTTGGCCGGCGTCCACGTGTCGCCCGCGACAACGCGCACGAGCGTTCGTCGATCGATGGTAGCGTTGAAGGCCTGGCGCAGCGCCTTGTTGTTGAACGGCGGGCCGTTGACATGAATCCAGATGCCCTGCCAGCCGAGGCTCTCGCGCTCGAGCAGCTTCACGCGAGTGTCGGTTTTTAGGGCCGGGATGTCAGAAGGTGACACGGTGTCGATGATGTCGAGCTCGCCGGCGCGGAGGTTGGCCAGCCGGGCCTGCTCATCGGTAAACGGCCGGTACGTGATGCGGTCGACGTTCCCGGCGGTGCGATCCCAGTGCCGGTCGAACCGCTCGAGGACGATGCGCTCCTGCGGCCGCTTCTCGACAAACTTGTACGGGCCAGCGCCCACGGGTTCACGGGCGAAGTCGCGGCCCAGACGCCTGGCGGCGGTCGGCGAGACCATCATGCCGGCGCGGTCGCTCAGGATGGCCAGGAAGGGACTGAACGGTTTGTCCAGATCGATCTGGACGGTCAGGGGGTCGACGGCAGTGACCTTCTGCACCAGGTTGACCTCGTTGCGCCGCGGCGAGGCAAACGACGTGTCCAGCATGCGCTGGAAGTTATACGCGACCGCCTCCGCGTTGAACGGCGTGCCGTCGTGGAAGACGACGTTGGGTCGGAGCTTGAAGGCATAAGTGCGCCCACCGTTGGTGATCGCCCAGGAGGTAGCCAGCATTGGAACGATTTCCAGATCTTGATTGATGTCGACGAGCTTATCAAACAGGTTTTGGTAGACCTGGCGGTCTACCGCGGCCGTGGACTGGTGGGGATCCATGTTCGGCGGATCGGCGTTCAGGCCGACGCGGAGCTGACCGCCGCGCCGAGCCGTCTGCGCCGACGCCAGCCCCCCGATGAGGATCACCATTAGTGCCGCCAGGATCATCCGCTTCACTCGAATCACCTCCGTGACGTGACGGGCATCTGGTTCTATTTACCGCACGCTTTGTAACGGACCTATGTTCCGTCTCCTATGTTCGCAGCGAGGTCTCGATGAGATCGAAGTGCCGGTCCATCGCCTCGGCGGCCAGTCCCGGGTCACCGGCCGCAAGCGCCGCGTAGATATCCGCGTGTACCCTCGTCATCGCGTCGAAAAACGCGCCGTCGTGCGCGTATTCCCTCCGTCGCATCTCCTGGGCGAGTTGCTGCTGCATGACGTCGATCAGCGGGAGCACCGTCCGTTCGAGGAGGTCGTTGGCCGCCATCCGGACGATGGCCAGATGGAACGGGCTGTTCGCGGCGGCGAAGGCTTCGTAGTCGCGCAGGGTGGCCGCGAGGCGAAGGGAGTCCATCGCGCGCAAGGCTGTCGCGAGACTCTCCGGGGTGACGCGGGCCGCGGCCATCTGCACGATCGACCGCTCCAGCACCCGCCGGGCTTCGAGCGCGTCGACAGGGCTCTCGTGCTCTTCGAGCAGCGAGAGGGCGGCCTCGCGACGGTCGAGGGCCTTGACGACATAGGTGCCGTCGCCGGCACGGGTTTCGAGCACACCCACCAACTGGAGCGCGCTCAAGGCCTCCCGGACCGAGGGACGGCTGACTCCCATCTGCTCGGCAATCACCCGCTCAGGCGGCAGGCGGTCACCAACCAGATACACTTTGAGACGCACGGCCTCGGCGATCTGCTCCGCGACATGAGCGCTCTTGCGCTTGATTTCGATTCGCTGGAACGCCATAGCTCCCCAAAATCGACCAGTCAACTTGTCAGCTGGTCAGACAAGTTCACCGATGCGGGAGGCTTCCCCTGCAACCGTACCTGCAACGTAGAGGGCTATCGGGCGCGAAGGTAGCGCTGAACGCGGTTGAGCCAGATGACGTAGCGGACGAGAAACGGCAACCGTGGGTCCAACTCGCGGCTCATGGTTCGGAGGTCGGCTGCCCACCGGCTCTGGCCCAGCAGGCGCAGCGCAGGATCGCCATCTGGGACGCTGCCCACCGCAAAAATCACGAGACCGGTGAACAAGGTTGCCAGCACGATGGTCGCGAACCAGCGAGCGGCGAACTCGGGCATACCTATCGTGGTGTATGCCCCAGTCCGACACAGGCGTAGTCACGACCCCTTCTTGCGTGCCTGGTCGTGCTCGGCCTGCTCCTTGATGATACGGTCGATCAGGGAGCGGTCGTAGATTCCCGCGGGTCGCGACCGGGTCGGCAGAAACTGTTTGAACGGCAAGTATTCGCGCTTGGATTCTTCGAAGAGCCGACGCAGCTCGACCACGGGGTCTGGATGATCGTCGACCCGGATGTCCAGGTGAGGATACTCTTCGCTCGTCACGATCTTCATCGCGGCCGACTGCCGCCCTCGCTTGTCACCACCGGCGGCCTGTCCGGCTTCCAGCGCGCGCAGCAGGCGCTCGGCGAACTCGATCCCCCGGTTGACTTCGTAGGCTTCGGCCATCTTCACGATCGTCGGCTCGCCGACGAGCATGTTGCCCGCCACCGAAAAGTCCCGGCGAGGGCTGTGGCCTGCCCAGTCGACCGTCTCCTTGCCGGTCCACGCCGCGGTACGGCCATGGCGATCCACGACGTGCAGCTGGCGGTGCTCCCGTCCGTCATCGCTGGCCAACAGTGTGTCGACCACCTCCTGCGCCGGCCGGCCCTCGGCCAGCAGGCGCAGCCCGCGCGGGCCAAACGTCGGGTTCACAAACGCCTGGGTGGCCACCGCGCCGACCCCGGCTTCGACGAACGGGCACAGGGATCCGACACCGAAGAACTTCGTCGTGACCGCGACGCCAAACGCCCCGGTCTCTTCATCGTGTGCCGCAATCGAAAACGTCATCCGCTGCCTCCTCTAGAGCCGCAGCCTCGGATCGAGGGCATCACGCAACCCGTCGCCGATCACGTTGAGCGCCAGTACCGTGACGAAGATCGCGATGCCGGGGAAGATCGTGAACCAGGGTGCGCGCTCGATCCACTCGCGGCCCGACGACAGCATCGAGCCCCATGACGGCGTCGGCGGCTGCGTGCCGAGACCCAGAAACGAGAGCGCGGCTTCGGCCAGGATGGCGAACGCCAGCGAGAGCGAGACCTGGACGATGATGGTGTCGAGCACCCCCGGCAGGACGTGCTGGCGAATAATGCGCTGATCGGAGGCGCCCATTGCGCGGGCGGCCTCGACATACTCCTGCGCCTTCACCTGCAGCGCGCTGCCCCGCACGACCCTGGCAAAGATCGGGATGTAGACGATGCCGATCGCGATCATCACGTTGGCCGTAGACGGTCCCAAAATCGCCATGATCCCGATCGCCAGCAGGATGGCCGGAAACGCCAGCACGATGTCCATCGCGCGCATGATGACGCTGTCCAGCCTACCGCCGATGTAGGCGGCGCTGACCCCGAGTGCGACACCGACGGCGACGGCGATGCCCACGGCAATCGCACCGACTTCCAAGGAGATGCGGCTGCCGTAGATGATGCGAGACAGGACGTCGCGGCCAAAATCGTCGGTCCCCAGCAGGTGCTGCCACGACGGCCCCCGCAGCCGCTCGGGCATCTTGATCAGATACGGCGAGAACGGGGCGACCACGTTGGCGAAGATGGCCGAGAAGACCAGCAACCCGAGTACGATGAAACCCGCCATG
>CBRGMJ010000177.1:0-4664 GCA_967797525.1 uncultured bacterium
TCTCCGCGAGACGCGCGACCGGCCGGCCGGCGCTGTCGGTCTCCGCCAGCACGTCGTGGATCTGCAACAGCACGTACGCTGCGACCGCTTCTGAGGAACCCACCAGACGCGTCGGCAGACCCCAGATGGCGATCACGACCTGGTTGCGACGCTGAGCCTGACCCGGCGTACCGGCCAGGGCCAGCGCGATGATCAGCGTCAGCCCGATACCGATGCTCTTCTTCACGTGAGACGGCCTCCTCCGACTGTGCTGCCGTTTTGGACCACGAGTGCTACCTTCCGTAAGGCCTTCAGATCCGTCAGGGGATTGCCTTCTACCACCAGAAGATCCGCGATCTTGCCCTTTTCAACGGTACCCAACCGGTCTTCCATCCCAAGAGCCCTCGCGCCATGGCGAGTACCGGCCACGAGAACGTCGGCCGGCCGCATACCACACGCCGCCATATATTCCAGTTCTTCTGGGAGTGAGTCGAACCTGCCCAGCCCGAAGAAGATGTCGGTTCCCGCCGCCATCGTGACGCCTGCTGCCAGCGCCAGCTGAAAACTCTCCACGTGCCGTTTCGCGCGCACGGGGATCGATCGCATCATGGGGATCGTCTTGAACTCGTCCCAGCGATCCATGATGAACTTGGTGACCAGCAGCGTCGGGACCAGGATCATCCCCATCTCGGCCATCTGCCGCACCAGCGCGTCGTCGAGGTCACACCCGTGTTCCATCGTATCGACACGCGCGCGGACGGCCATGCGGGAGGACTCGATGATCGACGCATGGCACGCGAGGCGCCGCTCGCACCGGTGAGCCTCGTCCACCAATGCGTTCAGTTCGTCCTGCGTGAACTCAACGACGTTCAGCGGACCGTTGGTCGTCACCTTGATGCAATCGGCGCCGGCTTTGATCTCCTCGCGAACGGCGCGGCGGCAGTCGTCGGGTCCATCGGCCTCACGCGCGAAGCCGGGCGGCGCGGGTGGCTCGGACCCGTGCCCACCGGTCATACAGATGATCCGGCCGCACGCGACGATGCGCGACCCCGGGACATCCCCGGCTCTGACCGCGTCGCGGAGCGCTATGGCGGCGCCGTGCTCTGTCCCGACGTCTCGCAGCGTCGTGATGCCCGTCGCCAGGGCAACCCGCGCGTTGCGTGCCGCCCGCAGCGCCGTCGCCGCGCCCGAGTTCATGAAGGTCCGGCCGCCAAACCCGAGGTGGACATGGAGGTCGATCAGTCCAGGCAGCAGCGTGCAGCCCGAGACATCCATGACCCGTGCGGATCCGGCGCCGGCGACCTGCGCCACGGGGACGACATCCACGATCCGATCCTGCTCGACAACGACCGCCAGACCTGGCTGCGGCGCCCGCCCGGTGCCATCGAAGACGTGTGCGCCTCGCAAGATGAGCCTCTCCATCGCGCCCCCTTACCCGTTGGGATCATCTACTGTTCGCCATGCAGCACCCCGTCACCCTGGGCAGTACAGGTTCTGTGTTAGACTCGTCGTCATGGACACCATTGTTGGTTTCGTCGGCGCCGGCAACTCCGCCGAAGCCATGATCCGCGGCCTGCGGGCCGCCGGCGTCGAGGGCACCCGCATTCTCGTGACCACGCGCAGCCGGTTTCAGCGGCTCGAGCAGTTGCGTGTGTCGCTGGGCATCGTGCCGGTTCGCGACAAGACCGCTCTGGCGGCCGGTGCCGCCACCTTGATCCTGGCCGTGAAACCGCAGGATCTGAAGGACGCGATGGCCGACCTCGGCCCGCACGTCACCGGCCGGCACCTGGTCATCTCCCTGCTCGCCGGCGTGCGATGCGCGACAGTCGAAGCCTTCGTCAATCAAACACCGGTGGTCCGCGCGATGCCCAACCTGCCCATGGCCGTCGGGGCATCGACGACGGCGCTGACCTACGGCCGCCACGTCACCGACCAGCATCGGACGGCGGCGAGAGCCCTCTTTGACCTGGTGGGTCAGACGGTCGACGTGAGCGAGGATCTGATGGACGGCGTGACGGCCCTCTCGGGCAGCGGGCCAGCGTATGTCTACTTGCTGATGGAGGCACTGATCGACGCAGCGCTGCAGGTCGGATTTTCGCTAGACACGGCCAAGGAGATGGCGGTGCAAACAATTTATGGAACGGCTAAGCTGGTCAAGGAGACAGGCGCCGACCCCGCCGATCTGCGGCGGCGTGTGACCTCACCCGGCGGTACGACCGCCGCAGCGCTCGCGGTGCTCGAAGAGCGCGGGTTCCGAGCCGCGCTGATCGACGCCGTGTTGAAGGCCACCGATCGGGCCCGCGAACTGGGAAACCGCTAGTACAATAGGGTCATGGATCTTCCCCGGTTTCACCCCCTGGTCTGGCGCTGGTTCACCCAGCAGTTTGCGGGGCCGACCGCGCCGCAATCCGCCGGTTGGGCGCGCATTGCCCAGGGCAGCGACACGCTCATCGCCGCGCCCACCGGTTCAGGCAAGACCCTGGCCGCGTTTCTCTGGTCCATCAACGGTCTGATCGAAGCAGCGTCCCGCGCTCCGCTGCCCGACGCCACAACGGTGGTCTACGTCTCACCGTTGAAGGCGCTGGGTAACGACATCCACAAGAACCTTCAAGAGCCGCTGGCGGGCATCGGCAAGCTCGCCGAATCCGAGGGGACGATCCTGCCGGAGATCAGGGTCGCGGTGCGGTCTGGTGACACGCCCGCGCGCGAGCGCGCGTTGATGATTCGCCGGCCGCCGCACATCCTGATCACCACACCCGAATCCCTCTACATCCTGCTGACCGCGGCACGGAGCCGCGAGTTTCTCAAGACAGCGCGCACGGTCATCGTCGACGAAATCCACGCAATTGCCGGGGACAAGCGCGGGGCCCATCTCGCCCTCTCCCTGGAACGTCTCGACCTGCTGACCGGGGCGCGCTGCCAGCGGATCGGCCTCTCGGCGACGCAGAAGCCAATTGAAGAGATTGCGCAACTCCTCGTCGGATCGGATCGGGTCACGGACGGCGGCGCACCCGACTGCGCCGTCGTCGACGTCGGTCACCGGCGGCCGTGGGAGCTCACCGTCTGGGTTCCGGGCCAGCCCTTGGGGGCCATCGCGACGCACGAGCAGTGGGCCGAGACCTACGACCGGTTGGTCGAACTGATCCGCGGACACCGCACCACGCTTGTGTTCGTGCACACGCGCCGGCTGGCCGAGCGGGTCGCGCATCACCTAACGCAGCGCCTCGGTGAAGGGCGGGTGGCTACGCACCACGGCAGCCTCTCGCGTCACACCCGCCTCGTGGCCGAGCAACGGCTGAAGTCCGGGCAGGTACCGGTTGTGGTCGCCACCGCGTCGCTCGAACTCGGCATCGACATCGGGGACATCGACCTCGTGTGCCACATCGGCGCGCCACGCGCGCTCGCGACGCTGCTGCAGCGGGTCGGCCGCTCAGGCCACTGGCTGGGCAGCATCCCCAAGGGCATGCTCTTCCCGTTGACGCGCGACGAACTGGCACAGTCGGCGGCCGCCGTCCAGGCGGCGCGCGCCGGCGAGCTCGACCGTGTGATCATCCCCGAGCGCCCACTGGACATCCTGGCCCAGCAAATGGTCGCCACGGTGGCCGGTGAGGAGATCGCGGAGGACGCGCTGTGGGCGCTGGTCCGCCGCGCGTACCCATATCGTGTTCTCGAGCGCCGCCAATTCGATCAAGTGTTGGACATGCTATCCGAAGGCGTCGCTTCGCGCCGGGGCCGGCAGAGTGCGCACATCCACCGCGACCAGGTCCACGGCATGCTGCGCGGCCGCCGGGGCGCGCGGCTGGCGGCGATCACTTCGGGCGGTGCAATCCCGGATGTCGCCGACTATGACGTCATCGAGGACCCGGCCGGCACGTTTGTCGGCAAGGTCAACGAGGATTTCGCCATCGAGAGCATGGCCGGTGACATCTTCCTGCTAGGCAACGCCTCGTGGCAGATTCGGCGTGTGGAGTCCGGGAAGGTCCGTGTGCAAAACGCGCACGGAGCCCTGCCCACCATCCCGTTCTGGGTGGGTGAAGCGCCAGGCCGGACGCGTGAGCTATCGGCCGCTGTCTCTGATCTGCGGCGGGCCATCGAGACCCGGTTGGACGACCGCCAGGCCGCCGCGGTGTGGTTGGTCGCCGAGACCGGCGTGGATCGTTCCGGCGCCGAACAACTCGTCGCCTACATGGCCGAAACAACGGCCGTCCTCGGGCTCGTACCGACCCAACAGACGATCGTCGCCGAGCGATTCTTCGATGAAGCGGGCGGCATGCAATTGATCGTCCACGCACCGTTTGGCAGTCGGATCAACCGTGCGTGGGGTTTGGCGCTGCGCAAGCGGTTCTGTGTGACGTTCGATTTCGAGCTGCAGGCTGCGGCGACCGACGACGGGATTGTCTTGTCGCTGGGCGAACAGCACAGTTTTCCGCTCGAGAGCGTGTTTGCCTTCGTACGGACGGCCACCATGCAAGAGGATCTCGTCCAAGCGTTGCTCGCCTCGCCGATGTTTACGAATCGCTGGCGGTGGAACGCGACGCGCTCGCTGGCGCTGTTGCGCCACTCGGGTGGGCGTCGCGTGCCCATGCCGATCCAGCGGATGCGGGCCGACGACTTGCTTGCGGCGGTCTTCCCCGACCAGGTCGGCTGTCAGGACAACCGGATGGGATCGATCACCCCGCCGGATC
>CBRGMJ010000178.1:0-4648 GCA_967797525.1 uncultured bacterium
GCTGGGCATCACCCATCTCGATATGCCGCTGACGCCGCAGCGTGTCTGGCACGCGATGCAGGGACGCAAGGGGGGTGCGCGATGATTCCGGCAGCCTTCGAGTACGCCGCGCCAAAGAACCTGACTGAGGCGCTGGCCATGCTGCGCCAGCACCCCGACGCCAAGGTGATGGCGGGCGGGCAGAGTTTGCTGTCGTTGATGAAGCTCCGTGCGGCGTCGCCGCCGATGGTGGTCGATCTCGGCCGCATCCGCGACCTCTCGTACATCCGCGATGAGAAAGACCACATCGCGATCGGCGCGCTGACGACCCATACCGACATCGAGCGGTCGTCCCTGATCCGACAAAAGTTGCGCGCGCTGGGAGAGGCGGCCGAGGCCATCGGCGATCTGCAGGTGCGCAATCGCGGGACGGTCGGCGGCAGCCTTGCGCACGCGGATCCCGCGGCCGACTACCCGGCGGCGTTTCTGGCTTTGGAAGGCACGATCGTCGCCCAGGGCGCCGGCGGCACGCGCACGATCGCGGCCGACCAGTTCTTCACGGGACTGTTCTCGACGGCCCTCAAGGCCAATGAGATTCTTACCGAAGTGAGGTTTCCAACCTCGCCAACAATTAATGGCTCGGCGTACAAGAAAATGAAGCATCCGGCCAGCGGATTCGCCGTCGTGGGTGCGGCGGCCGTCGTGCGGGCTGGCGGACAGCTGCGGCTCGCGTTTACGGGCGCCGCGTCGCACGCGTTTCGCGCCAAGACGATCGAGACCGCCCTGTCGGGCAAGAAGTTGGACGACGCGACCGTCCGGGCCGCGATGGAACAGGCAGCGCAGGGCGTCGACCTGCTCGAGGATCTCTTTGCGGATAAGGGTTATCGAGCGCAGCTCGTCAAGGTCTACGGCCGGAGGGCCGTGCTGGCAGCAGTACAGTAGGGCTGGAGGATCCAACGCGGCGTGCCCGGGCACATCTCCGGGGACGCCGCCGTTGTTCGCCGCGGTCGTCTCCAGCCGCCGGGGGGGCGCGACGATGGACGTTCCGTTGACACCGTTGGAGTTTGCACGACGCGCGCGCCGTCTGTACGCCGACCGCGAGGCTGTCGTGGATGGCTCGTTGCGGCTTACATATGGGCAGTTCTTCGATCGCTGCGATCGCTGGTCGTCTGCCTTGCAGGAGCTCGGCATCAGACCGGGTGATCGCGTTGCCTATATCGCCCCGAACACGCATGCGCAGCTCGAATCCTTCTATGCGGTACCGCAGATCGGCGCCGTCATCGTGCCGATCAACTACCGGCTCACCGCCGACGACTTCGCCTACATCATCAACCACAGCGGCGCGCGGCTAGTGTGCGCGCACAGCGACTACCTCGATGCGGTGACCGGCATCCGCTCCCAACAGCCGCATGTCGAGCGCTTTGTCGCGTTGGAGGGCTCGAAAGACGGGTGGCTCGACTACGAAGCGACGCTTGCCGCTTCGGCGCCCGAGTTTGCGCGTCCCGTCATCAACGAGGGCGACCTGCTGGCCATCAACTATACGAGCGGCACCACGGCGCGCCCCAAAGGCGTGATGATCACACATCGCAACGCCTATCTGAATGTGGTGGGCACCCTCGCGCATGCCCCCCTCGAACCTAAAGATCGGTATCTATGGACGCTGCCGATGTTCCACGCGAATGGGTGGACGTTTGTGTGGATCGTCACGGCGCGTGGGGCGGCGCACATTTGCCTCCGCAAGGTTGATCCACGGGCGATCTTTGAACTCATAGACACCGAGCGCGTCAGCGTGTTCTGCGCGGCGCCGACGGTGCTCATCGGCATCGCCAATGCGTCAGACGACATACGCGGCAACGCGCGCCGGGACGTGCGGCTCTTCACGGCCGGTGCGCCGCCCGCCGCCGCGACCATCGAGCGCATCGAGGGTGAACTCGGGTGGGTGTTGACGCACGTCTACGGGCTGACGGAGACGTCGCCCTTCATCACGATTTGCGAGGAGCGCCCTGAACACACGCGGTTGTCGACGCAGGAGCGCGCCCAGATCAAGGCGCGTCAAGGGGTCGAGCTGCTGACCTCCGGCGAGCTGATCGTGATGGGCGAGAACGGGCGTGAAGTGCCGCACGATGGCGAGACGATCGGTGAAATCATCGTGCGCGGGAACGTGGTGATGAAGGGATATTTCAACGACCCGGAGGCGACGGCGAGGGCGATCCGCGACGGCTGGTTTCACACAGGGGATGCGGCGGTTGTGCACCCCGATGGCTATGCGGAGATTCGCGATCGGATCAAAGACGTCATCATCAGCGGGGGCGAAAACATCTCTTCAGTGGAAGTGGAAGGGGTATTGCTGCGCCACCCGGCGGTACAGGAGGCGGCGGTCGTGGGGATGCCGCATGAGAAGTGGGGTGAGGCACCCCACGCCTTCGTGGTGCTCCGCGCCGGCACCACGGCAACCGAGGCCGAACTGAGACAGTTTGCGCGTGAGAACCTGGCGCACTTCAAAATTCCGCAATGGGTGTCGTTTGTCGACGACCTGCCCAAGACGGCGACGGGCAAGATCCAGAAGTATGTGTTGCGAGGCGGACGAACCGCAATCGCGCGGCAGTAGGATCGCCTCGTCCCCCAGTCGGCGAGAAGGAGCGCGCGAATGGCCCGCAGAAGGAGGAAGGGTCTAGAAAGTTGAAAGGTGATTCACCTAACATAAAAATAACGATAGCGACGATACATGCGGCGACCCGTGACCCAGCCCAAGCGCGAACGGGGGAAGCGCACCCGGCGGCACCTCCTCGCCGCGGGAGAGGCCGCGTTCGGCACTCGCGGCTACTTCGAAACCTCGATCATCGACATTACCCGGCGGGCCCGCGTGGCGCAAGGCACGTTCTACGTCTACTTCCCCGGCAAGCGGGCCATCTTCACCGAACTGGTGCGGGAACTCAGCCGTGACCTTCGGTCGGCCATTCAGAACGCGGTCAAGGGGCAAGCCGACAGACGCCGGGTCGAACGTCTTGGGTTCGAGGCCTTCTTCAAGTTCATCCGCCGCCACCCTGCGATGTACCGGATCGTCCGCCAGGCCGAGTTCGTCGACCCAGACCTGTTCCGTTGGTACTATCGTTGTTTTGCCGAGGGCTACATTCGGGGATTGAAGGGTGCGATGGACGTCGGCCAAATTCGTCGGCTCGATCCAGAGGTGCTCGCCTACTGCTTGATGGGGATCGCCGATTTCCTCGGCATGCGCTGGGTGCTGTGGGAGAAGAACGGGATGCGGGCTGCCGTGCAGCAGACCATGATGGACTTCATGCTCCACGGCGTGGATGCTTCGGCGGATCTGCCTGAGCGGCGCGCGCCATGACCGTCGCGGTGAGTCTGGCAGGGATTAGCACCTACTTCCCCGCGGGCTATCAGACAAGCAGGGACATCGCCGCAGCCACCGGGATCCCCGCGGACGTGATCGAACAGCGATTCGGGCTCCGCGGGAAGCATTGTGCTGCCGACGGGGAGCACGTGTCCGACATGGCCCTGGCCGCCGCGCGACCACTGGTGCGGGACGCCGACCGAGGCGATATTGGGGCGGTCGTCTACTTTGGAAGCGCCCACAAGGACTATTATCTGTGGTCGGTCGCGCCAAAGATCCAACACGCGCTGGGACTGCCCGACGCGTTCACCCTGGAACTGATGGCCACCAGCGGGTGCGGCCCCATCGCACTAAGAGTCGTCAGGGACATGCTCGCCGCCGATGACTCGTTGCACTCCGTGCTGCTGGTGGGGGCCTCGTGCGAATCGCGGGTAATCGACTATCAGAACTCCCGCTCCAGGTTTGCCTTCAACTTTGCGGACGGCGCGGCCGCCGCGCTCGTGCGGCGGGGCGGCGCCGGGCACCGCCTCCTGGGCTTCTCGGCCACCACCGACGGCTCGTTTGCCGACGATGTGTGTGTGCCGGCAGGAGGCACGATCCATCCCCCTTCCGCAGGGACGCTGTCGGCGGGGATGCACACCCTGGACGTGCGCGACCCGCAAACGATGAAGGCACGGCTCGACCTGATCTCGCTCGATCGCTTCGTTGACGTGACCCGACGGGCCGTCGAGCGCAGCGGGTACCGGATCGAGGACATCGATTTCCTCGCGCCGCTGCACACCAAGCGATCGCTGCACCTCGCGCTCCTGCGCGCGCTGAGTTTGCGCGAGGATCAGGCATATTATCTCGACGCGTTCGGCCACATGTCGGCCATCGATCCGTTCGTGTGTCTGGCCGAAGCCGAACGGGCGGGCCGGCTGAAGTCCGGCGATCTGGTCGTGATGTTGAGCGCCGGGACGGGCTACACGTGGGCCGCCGCGGTCATCCAGTGGTGAGCCCTCGATGATGTGGGGGATCTGGCACTGGCTCGAGCGACGCGCCGACATCCATCCGGACAAACCCGCACTGGTTGACGGCGACCGGATGGTCACCTATCTCGCGCTACGCGATCGGGTGGCGGCCGCGGCCGCGGGTCTGCGCGCGCGCGGCGTCCTGCGTGGGGACCGTGTGGCGATTCTATCCATGAACCGTGCCGAGTACGTTGAAGCGTTGTTTGCCGCCGCGCGCTTGGGCGCCATCGCCGTCCCACTCAATTGGCGGCTCGCCGCGCCCGAAGTGGCCTTCCTGCTCGGAGACAGCGGGCCCAAGGTCCTGCTC
>CBRGMJ010000179.1:0-4647 GCA_967797525.1 uncultured bacterium
CGAGTTTGTTTCGATTGTCGGCTACACCGGATCGGGTAAATCCACGCTCCTCAATATGATCGCCGGGCTCGTCCGGCCCACCGACGGCCAGGTCCTGTACAAGGGCCGGCCGGTTACGAGCGTCAACACGGAGGTCGGCTACATCACTCAGGACGACAACCTGTTGCCGTGGCGCACGCTCCGGGAGAATGTCGAAGTGGCCCTGGAATTTCGCGGCGTTCCGGAGGCCGAACGACGAGCGCGGGCCGCGCGGTACATCGCCATGGTGGGGCTGAACGGATTCGAGCATCATTACCCTCACGAGCTGTCCGGGGGCATGCGCAAGCGTACCGCGCTCATTCGGACCCTCATCTACGAGCCGTCGGTGGTCTTGATGGACGAACCCTTTGGCCCCCTGGACGCGCAAACCCGCGTGATCCTGCAAGATGAGCTGCTGAGGATCTGGGAAGGTTCGGGGAAGACGATCGCCTTTGTCACCCACGACCTGGTCGAAGCGATTGCGCTGTCCGACGAGATTGCGCTGTTCAGCCGCGCGCCGGGCACCATCAAGCGAGTCTACCAGGTCCCTATCGGCCGCCCCAGAGATGTGTTTCACATTCACGCCCATCCTCAGTTTCCTGCCTTCTACGACCGGCTGTGGCGTGACCTGAAGGACGAAATCGCTGAGATCGCATTGGGGGCCACCTGATATGGACATTACGCACCTCGCAGCGCGCGCGACGGAGGCGCCGGACTCGCCGAGCCAGCGCCTCCTGCGACGGGTCGAGGCCGAAGAGCTGCAGCGTCAGCAGATCGCCCAGCGGAACACCGCGCTGGGCCGGGTGGCGTTCGGCATCACGCTGCTGGCCACGTGGGAACTGGCCTCCGGCCCGATCCTCGATCAATTCTTCGTGAGCAAGCCCAGCCACATCGCGGCGGCGTTGTGGGACATGCTCGTGAAAGAGACGCTGCTCTATCACCTGCAGTTCACGATTCTCGAAGCCGTAAGCGGGTATCTCATCGGCGCCGGGGCGGGTCTGGTGCTCGGGTTTGTGCTGGCGCGCCTGGATCTCGTGTATCGCATCGTCGAGCCGTTCGTCGTGGCCTTCTATGGGATCCCCCGCATCGCCCTGGCGCCGCTCTTCATTCTCTGGTTTGGCATCGGCATCACGTCGAAGATTGCGGTGGCCGCGATCTTGGTCTTCTTCATCGTGTTCATCAACACGATTGCCGGCATCCGATCAGCGCCGACGCAGTTTCTGCAGATCGCGCGTGTGATGGGCGCCTCGGAATGGGATCTGGTGCGCAAGGTGGTCTTCCCCGCGGCCACCCCGTTCATCATCGCCGCGCTCCAGATCACCGTCCCCCAGGCGATGATCGGGGCCATCGTTGGCGAGTTCATCTCCAGCAACCGCGGCGTGGGCCACCTGATCAGCCGCGCGGCAGGGTTCCTGGACACGGCGGGGCTCTTTGCAGGCATCTTCGCGCTCCTGGTGGTCGTGCTCGCCATGAACCAGGGAATCACCGTGCTCGGCAACTACCTGATGCGCTGGAACCCGAAGCACGGCACCGTGCGAGACGTGTCCTGAGTTCGACACACCTCAAGGGGGGGTCAACATGAACGTCGGAAAGCGCACGAGCCCGGTGTTCTTAGCGGCAGTGGTCGTTGTCATGGCGCTGACGACCGCGGCGCCCGCGCAATCTCAGCGGGTCAAGATCACAGAAGCCCACACCGGCACGCTGTTCATGGCCCCGGTCTACATCGCCGAGGCGGCGGGGTTCATGAACGACGAGGGCATCGACCTGGAACTTACCGAGGTCGACAGCGGGGCCCTGGGGATCGCCGCCCTCGTCTCGGGGCAGGTGCAGTTCTTCGACGCCGACCCGTTCCAAGCCGTGCAACTGCGGCGCCAAGGGCGGCAGATCCTGTTCGTCTACAACCTCACCAAGCGTGTGACCCTCGACCTGGTGATGCACCCCGAAGTCGCGCGGACCCGGAATATCAGCCGCAGTACGCCGATCGCGCAACGCTTCGCGGCCCTTCGGGGTCTGAAGCTCGGCGTCACGCGGCCCGGGGCGGCCACCGACGTGTACATGCGCTACTACCTGAAACGGGCCGGATTAAACCCCGACCGCGACGTGCAGATCATTTCCGTCGGCGGCGGCGCGGGCCTGCTGGCCGCCCTGCGGACCCGGCAGCTCGATGCTTTTCATCTCTCGGCCCCCACTCCTTACATCGCCGAGCGGGACGGTTTCGGGGTGGTGATCATCAAAGCCTCGGCCGGCGACGTGCCGGAACTCGATAACTTCATGTACACGGGCATCTCAGTACACAACGTCTACGCCAACAAGAACGGCGACGTGCTCCGGCGCTGGACGAAGGCGGTCAACCGCGCGAGCAAACTCATGCGCCAGGACCAGGCGGCCGCCGTCAACCATCTGCGCAAGCACTTCCCACGCACCGACCCGGCGTTGCTCAGCCTGGCGCTGCGCGAGATCATTCCGGCGCTCTCGGAAGATGGCATGATCACTGAAGAGATGCTGGACAAACACCTGCAGTTCATGCTGGACGACGGGCAGATCACGATGAAGCCGTCGGCGAAGGAAGGGCTGTTGTGGACCAACCGCTACATTGTGAAGTAACTGAGAGGACGGAGAAGAGCATGCGAATTCTCATAGTCGTGATCCTGAGTGTGGTTCTGCTGACCGTTTCGATCGTCTCCGCTCAACAGAGGCCGATCTCGATCCGCTACTTCGGCCAATCCTTCTTCGTCGTCACTTCAGCCGACGGGCTGCGCATCGTCATCGATCCGTTCAGCAATATCGGCTATGCGATGCCCACCGTGGAGGCGGACGTCGTGCTGGTCACGCACGAGCACGGCGACCACAATAACGTCGGGCTGATCCGCGGAAACCCACGTGTCTTTCGAGGCCTGGCGCCGGGCGCCGCCGATTGGAACCGCGTGTACGAGCGCATCGGCGGGACGCTCGTCTATGCCGTGCCCGGTTTCCACGACAGCGAGCAAGGAACGATCCGCGGCCTCGACGCCCTGTTCGTCATCGAGTCGGGAGGACTTCGCATCGCCCACTTCGGCGACATCGGCCAGCCCACCCTGAGTGAAGGGCAGCTGCGGGCGCTCGGCCCCATCGATATCTTGATGCTCCCCGTCGGGGCCGGGCCGTTCACCGTCAGCGTGTCCGATGCGAACCGTCTGGTGGACCAGATCCGGCCGAAAGTCGTCATCCCCATGCACTACAAGACTCCCGCGCGACTGCCACCGAACTGGCCCGGCATCGATGAGCGCGCGTTCGTCGAAGGCAAACCAAACGTCCGCCGGCTCGGCAGTCACACTCTGGGTTTCACCCGCGAACAACTGCCGGCGACGACGCAGGTCATCGTCATGGACTACCAGTGAGTGGTCTCGTGGACAGTCACGGAGACCCTCAACTCATTGAGCGCTCGCCGGCCGCGGCGGCGCCACCCGTAACCCAGGAGATCGCACGCTTCGTTGTCGAGGCGCGCGAGATCCCCGACGATGTCCGGACCCTCGCGACCAACCATCTCGTCGACGGCTTCGCCGTGATACTTTCGGGCGCCACTGAGGCCAGTGGCGCGATCGTCCGCGCCCACCTGCGCGAGGTCGGCGGCGTCGCGCAGGCCACCGTGGTGGGCTCGACGCTGCGCGCGCCGCAGCAGGCGGCCGCGTGGGCGAACGGCACCGCCGGGCACGCAATGGACTACGATGACACCCAGCTGGCTACCGACTCGCGGAGTGTCTATGGATTGTTGACCCATCCAACGGTGCCGGCGCTGGCCGGCGCGTTCGCGGCGGCTGAGGTCACCGGCGCCTCAGGCGCCGCCCTGCTCGACGCCTACATCGTCGGCGTCGAGGCGGAATGCCGGATCGCCGACGCGGTGGACCCGAGGCACTATCGCGATGGATTCCATTCAACCGCCACCATGGGCGTCTTCGGGTCGGCCGCCGCAGCGGCTCGGCTCTATCGCTGCGACCTCGATCAGACGCTGCGCGCGTTTGGTCTGGCGGCTAGCATGAGCGCAGGCCTCCGCGAGAACTTCGGCACGATGACGAAGCCCTTTCACGCCGGCCGCGCCGCGGAGAACGGGCTGTTCGCGGTGCTTCTGGCGCGCCGCGGGTGGACCGCCGCGAAGAATATCCTCGAAGCGAAGCGTGGATTTTATAGTGCCGCCGCCGGTGCATTCAACGCCGCCAAGATCAGCGGCGAACTCGGCAAACCGTACTTTTTCGTCGATCCCGGCATCTCGATCAAACCGTACCCATCGGGCTCCCTCTCCCACCCCGCCCAGGATGTCCTCCTCGAGCTCGTCCGCGCGCACGACGTGCGGCCCGAGCAGGTCGAGCGCATCGACGTGGGCGTCAACTCGCACGTGCCCAACGCGCTCATCCACACACGGCCCACGACGGCTCTGGAGGGCAAGTTTAGCCTCCAGTTTCAAATGGCCATCGGCGTGATCGAGGGCGCGGCCGGCATCGCGCAGTTCGTCGACTCGAAGGTGAAGGATGCTCACACTCGCGCTCTGATGGAGCGGGTCTTCGTCCACGTGGACCCCGAGATCGAGGCGTTGGGTTACAACGAGATGCGCATGAAGGTGGGGATCGCGCTGAAGGACGGCCGGCACCTGTCCGG
>CBRGMJ010000180.1:0-4617 GCA_967797525.1 uncultured bacterium
CTGCGTCCCGGAGTCGTCGCGAGGGAATATACGATTGACGGATTGATCAAGGCGCTGTTGGAGGTGTCTGATCGTGGCAAGAACCGCCTTACTCGCTAGCCTGACCCAGCGTCCCCGGCGGCTGCGACGTACGAGCGCGCTGCGCACGCTGGCCCGCGAAGCGCGCGTCGATCCGTCGCGCTTTGTCGCCCCACTATTCGTTCGCACGGGACAGCGTGTCCGCGAGCCGATCCCCTCGCTGCCGGGTCATATGCGCTTCTCGCCGGACGAACTGATCCGCGAGGCCGGACGCCTGCGGGACCTGGGGATCCCTGCGGTCCTCCTCTTCGGCGTTCCGGAGACGAAAGATCCAGAGGCGCGGGAAGCCTACGCCGAGGACGGGATCGTGCAAAGCGCCATCCGGTTGCTCAAACGAAGCCACCCGACCCTGGCCGTGATGACCGACGTGTGTTTGTGCGCCTATACCGATCACGGTCATTGCGGGGTCGCGCGCGGTCACGAGATCGACAACGACGCCACGCTGGACCTCCTCGTGCGCACCGCAGTCTCACACGCGGCGGCCGGGGCCGACGTCGTCGCGCCCAGCGCGATGATGGATGGGCAGGTCGGGGCGATTCGCGGCGGTCTGGATGACGCTGGTCTGACCGACGTCGCGATCATGGCCTATGCCGCCAAGTATGCATCGGGATTCTACGGGCCCTTCCGCGACGCATCCGGGTCGGCCCCGCAGTTTGGCGACCGGCGCTCATACCAGATGGATCCACCAAACGTCCGGGAGGCGTTGCGCGAGATCGCGCTCGACACCGAGCAAGGCGCCGACATCGTCATGGTCAAACCGGCGCTGACGTATCTCGACGTCATCCGCGCCGCCCGTGAGGTCACGACGCTGCCCCTCGCGGCGTATTGGGTCAGCGGTGAGTACGCGATGGTGAAGGCCGCGGTCGCCCAAGGCTGGCTCGAGGAGCGCCGCGCCGTCATGGAGATCCTGAGCGCGATCCGCCGCGCGGGCGCGGATATCGTGATCACGTACGCGGCGGCCGATGTGGCGCAGTGGCTGCGGGAGGAACGGGCATGACCGAGCCGTGGAACGTTGTCCACGTGCTGGCATTGAAACTCGACCCGTCCTGGCGCCGGTTCTCCGACGACGTGCGCCAGCGCGACGGCGCGACATTCGTCGGCGCGGCGGACACCGCCGCCGAGCGGGTGCGCACGTTCACCTACTCGATGGTGGGTCTGCGCGCGGATGTCGATGTGTTGTTGTGGCGGTTGGGCCCGTCGCTCCAGGCGATGGAAGAGACTACGGCAAGTCTGCTGCAGGCGGGTCTGGGCCGGTATCTGAGCGTCTCGTACTCGATGCTCGGGCTGGTACGCCACTCGCAGTACGTCAAGAAGCCCACCGTGCAGGAACAGGCGATGTTCAGCGGCACGCGGGCCGCCTATTTGATCGTCTATCCCTTCGTCAAGTCGACCGACTGGTATCTGAGCGCGCGCGATGAGCGCCAGCGCATGATGAACGAGCACATTCGCATCGGACATCAGTATCCGATGGTGCAACAGTTGCTGGCGTACTCGTTTGGCGTGGACGATCAGGAGTTCATCGTCGCGTACGAGACCGATGACCTGACGGCGTTCCAGGATCTGGTCCAGGCGCTTCGCGCCACGGAAGGCCGGAAGTACACGGTGCGCGACACGCCGATCCTGGTGGGGATCCACCGTCCGCTCCTCGAGGTGCTCGGGCTGCTCGGCGTGCCCGCGACGGCGAGGGTCGCTCTGTGAACGACCGGTTGCTGCGCGCCTGCCGCGGCGAACCGGTGGACAGCACACCGGTCTGGTTCATGCGCCAGGCGGGACGCTACCAGCCGGAATACCGCGCGTTGCGCGAGCGCTACACGCTGCTCGACCTGTGCCGGGTGCCGGAGCTGTGCGCCCAGGTGACGCTGCACCCGGTCGAGCAACTCGGTGTCGACGCGGCCATCCTCTTCTCGGACATTACGCTGCCGCTGCTGGGATTGGGGGTCGCGTTCGAGATCGTGGAAGGCGTCGGCCCGGTGATCGAGGCCCCGCTACGCACGGAGGCAGACATCACCAGGCTGCGCCCCCTCGAACCCGAGCGCGACGTCCCGTTCGTCCTCGAGGCGATTCGACTGATCCGCCGGGCCGCGCCGGTTCCGCTGATTGGGTTTGCGGCTGGACCCTTCACCCTTGGAAGCTACCTCATCGAGGGGAAGGGCGCGCGGGACGTCCCCGAGACCAGACGAATGTTGCTCGGGGCGCCGCATCTGTGGGCGAGACTGATGGACACGCTCACCGACGCGACGCTGGCATATCTGCGCGCGCAGATCGCGGCCGGCGCGCAGGTCGTCCAGGTCTTCGACTCGTGGGTCGGCGCGCTCGCCCCGCGAGACTATGAGACGTCGGTGCTGCCCTACGTCCGGCGCCTGTTCGACGGGTTGACGGTCACCGGTGTCCCGACGATCCACTTCGGCACCGGGACGGCGGGATTACTTCGGCTGATGGCGTCCGCGGGTGGTGATGTCATCGGCGTCGATTGGCGGGTACGGCTTGGGGAGGCGTGGGCGCAGATCGGGCGTCGCAGCATCCAGGGGAATCTCGACCCAGCAGTGCTGTTGGCATCACCCCAGGTAGTCGAGTCAGCGACCCGCGACGTCCTTGCCGAGGCGGCGGGTCGTCCCGGACACATCTTTAATCTTGGTCACGGCGTCCTCCCCGCGACCCCCGTCGATCACCTGCGCCGGGTCGTCGACGCGGTCCACGAGGCAACCGCGCGACGCACCTCCCCGGCGCACTCGGCGTCGTGAATCGGCCGGCCCGCGTCGTTATCGTCGGGGGCGGCATCACGGGTCTGGCCGCCGCCTACGCCCTGATGGCGCGTCCCACGCCACACGATCTGCCGCTGGCTTGCACCCTGGTGGAGCGCGACGCGCGCCTGGGAGGCAAGGTGCGGACCGAACGCGTCCAGGACTGCGTCGTGGAGGCCGGGCCAGACTCATTCCTTGCCTCCAAGCCCTCGGCGGTGGAACTCTGCCGCGCGCTTGGACTGACTGATCGACTGATCGGCACGCTACCCGGCCGCACCGTCTACGTCGCCGCGCGAGGCCGGCTCCACCCTCTCCCTCCCGGTCTGGCACTCGGCATCCCGACGCAACCGTGGCCCGTGGTTCGCACGAGCCTGCTGTCGCCCGCGGCCAAAGCGCGAATGGCCTGGGATCTCGTTCTGCCGAGACGCGCGCCGGACGGCGATGAGACCGTCGGATCATTCATCGCCCGGAGGCTTGGTCGCGCCGCCGTCGACCGTCTCGTCGGACCGTTGCTGGCCGGCATCTACGCCGGTGATGCCGATGCGCTCAGCCTCCGCGCAACCTTTCCTCAACTGCAGCAATGGGAGACGGACCATCGCAGCCTGATCCTGGCCGCGATGACGCAGCGGCGCCGCGTAGCCGCGGCCGGCAACAGCGGGGGCCCGATGTTCCTCGGGTTGGCCGGCGGCCTGAGCGGCATGATCGACGCGCTACAGAAGGCCCTCGCAGGCACGGAGATGGTGACGGGGCAGCCGGTGGTTCGCATCGACCGCGCCACAACCGCAGCGCCGTACACCGTGCACCTGGGCGATGGTCGGACGCTCGACGCAGACGGCGTGCTCCTGGCCGCCCCGGCACACAACACCGCCGGCCTCCTCGAGCCGCTGGCCCCGAGCGTGGCCGCCCTGCTTCGCAAGATCCCGTATGCGTCGACTGCGGCGGTGACGCTGGCCTACAGGCGCCGGGACATCGCGCACCCGCTCACGGGTCACGGCTTCGTCGTCGCGCGCCGCGAGCCGCTGCAGATCACCGCGTGTACCTGGGTCTCATCCAAGTGGCCGAACCGAGCCCCCAGCGGTGTGGCGCTGTTGCGATGCTACCTGGGCAGCGCCGGCCGCGATGCGATCGTGGCCGAGGACGACGCCCGTCTGGCTGCGGCCGCTCAAGCGGACCTCTCACGCCTCATGGGCATCGACGCGACCCCAATGTTCACCCACATCGCGCGCTGGCCGCAGGCCATGCCGCAGTATCTGCCGGGGCATCTCGACCGGCTCGACGCCATCGAGGCCGGCCTGCGATCGCTCCCCGGCATCGCTGTGGCGGGCGCCGGCTACCGCGGCGTCGGCATCCCTGATTGCATCCGGCAAGGGACGGACGCCGCGCGCAGGCTGGCCGACGCGCTGGACCCCGCGCACCGCGAGGCGGCAAAGCGTTAGGCATCAGCGCTGAACGCGTCAGGAATGTGCTCCACCTCCCTCACCCGGCCGTCGGCGCTCAGATGGACGGCGATCACATCGAACCGCACGGCGCAGTGTTGCAGCCCCAGCCGCTGCAGGCACATTGCGGCCAGCTGGACTAGCCGCCGGCGCTTACGCGACACGATCGCATCGGCCGGATGCCCGAAGCGGTCGCTGGTGCGGCTCTTGACCTCAACGAAGACGACGAGCGCGCCACGCCGCGAGACCAGATCAATCTCGCCATACCGCGTCCTGACGTTGCGGGCGATGACGGTGTAGCCGCGGGTCTCCAGCCAGGCTGCGGCTGCAGTCTCACCAATTGCACCAAGGACTCGATGCGT
>CBRGMJ010000181.1:0-4600 GCA_967797525.1 uncultured bacterium
GGGCCCGCGCGCACGCGTCTGCGGTCGCGCCGGTCGAGAACACGTCGTCAATCAGCAACACGCGGCCGGTCACCGAGACGCTGTCCGGTTCGAACGCGGTCAGGACGTTTCGCCGTCTCGCCGCTGCGCCGAGACCGGCCTGGGAAGCTTCTTGACGCACCCGGCGGATCGCGTGCGGCACCAGGGGCACGCCCAGCGCCCTGGCCACGGGCCGGGCGAGCAACGCCGATTGATTGAATCCTCTGGTCGTCTGGCGGGCGGGATGAAGCGGGACGGGCACGACGGCCGTGACCCCGACCGTCACTTCCCCGGGCACTGTGCGCGCCAGCAACGCTCCCAGCGGCTCAGCCACCTCCCTCTGCTGTCGATACTTCAACGCGTGGATGGCCTGGCGCAGCGGGCCTTCGTAGGCCGCCAGCGACCGGGCGACGGTGAAGACCGGTGGCGTGAGGCGGCACGAATCGCAGTACGCGGTCGCGCCCGCGAGCGCGTCGCCACACCTCTCGCACACCGGTGGACGCATCCACGCCAGCGCGGCCTCGCACCGCGCACAGAACAAGGAACCGCGCGCGGCGCACCCTGCGCACCGTGGAGGAAACAGCAAATCGATGAGACCGGCCCACACCCGTTGCATCGGCCGGTCTCATTGGATCGTGCACCCTGCGCTGCCGTTTTCACCTTCCGGGTGGCAGCGGAGCTGTTCGGTCCTGCCGCTTATGTGCCTATGTACCTTCCTGCCAGGATTCCAGGTACTTGCGCTGCTCATCCGTCAGGGCGTCGATGCCGACGCCCATCGCTTCGAGTTTCAGGGCGGCCACGGCTTCGTCGATCGACCGCGGGACGGTGTGAACCGCGCGCTCGAGCTTGCCGGCCGAATGCACTAGGTGCGCCACCGACAACGCCTGATTGGCAAACGACATGTCCATGACCGCGGCGGGATGTCCTTCGGCGGCCGCCAGGTTGAGCAGGCGGCCCTCTGCCAACAGATAGATCCGCCGGCCGTCGGGCAGCGCGAACTCTTCGACGTGTTCACGCGCCTTGCGCCGGCTCGCCGCCATGGCCTCCAGCGCCGGGATGTCGATCTCGACGTTGAAGTGGCCGCTGTTGCCCAGGATGGCGCCGTCGTGCATCGCCTCGAAGTGCTCGCGCCGGATCACTCCCCGGTTTCCGGTCACGGTGATGAAGATGTCCCCGACCCGGGCCGCCTCGCCGATCGGCAGCACCTGGTAGCCTTCCATGACCGCCTCCAGCGCGTGGAGGGGTGAGACTTCCGTGACGATGACGCGCGCGCCGATGCCGCGGGCCCGCATCGCCAGCCCCCGGCCGCAGGACCCAAACCCGCACACGACCATCGTCTTGCCGGCCAGCAGCACATTCGTGGCGCGGAGCAGCCCGTCGATCGTCGACTGCCCGGTGCCGTACCGGTTGTCGAAGAGGTGTTTGGTCTTCGCATCGTTGACGGCAATAATCGGGTACCGGAGCGCGCCGTCGCGCGCCATCGCGCGCAGCCGGATGACGCCCGTCGTGGTCTCCTCGGTGCCGCCGATCACGCCCTCGATCAGATCGGTGCGTTCCGAGTGCAACACGGATACGAGATCGGCGCCGTCATCCAAGGTGACGTGGGGCCGCAGGCTCAGGGCCTGATGGATGTGCGTGTAGTACGTGTCACGGTCTTCACCGCGGATCGCGAAGACGCCGATGCCATACTCGGCCGCCAGTGCTGCGGCCACATCGTCTTGCGTCGAGAGCGGGTTGCTGGCGCACAACGTGACCTGCGCCCCGCCGGCCCGCAGCGTCAAAATGAGCGCGGCCGTCTCGGTGGTCACGTGGAGACAAGCCGCCAAGCGCCGGCCCCGCAGTGGCTGCTCGCCGGTGAAGCGCTCGCGGATCCGGCGCAGCACCGGCATCTCACGCTCCGCCCAGGCGATGCGCCTGAGGCCCTCAGCCGCCAGGCTCAAATCGCGTACATCGTGGGTGCGGTCTTCTGTGGTTCCTCTCGGGCTCATCGTGAGCGTCCTCCAGATTTGGTGACCCACCTACCTTAACGTAACCCGGGGGCCCCGACAAGGCGGCGCGCCGCGCCCCACGAAGTACTCGTATCGATGACCACCGTTGAACGGGTGCCCGCAGAACGGGCTCGCGGGCTCGTGGCCGACCTCGCACGGCTCCTGCAGGATGCCGTCAACGGCGGGGCCTCTGTGGGGTTCCTGCCGCCTCTACCAGACGACCCGGCGCGCGCCTACTGGTTGGATGTTGTCAACGACATCGCCAGCAGCACACGGTTGTTGATCGTAGCATGGCATGATGGGCGACTCGTCGGCACGGTGCAACTGGTTTTCGCCAGGCAACCCAACGCGCGCCACCGTGCCGAAGTGCAGAAATTGATCGTGGACACTCGGATGCGCCGTCAGGGCATCGGGCAGGCGCTCATGACCGCGGTCGAAGACGCCGCCCGCGAAGCGGGCCGCACCCTACTGGTACTAGACACGCGAAAAGGTGACCCTTCAGAGAAGCTCTATCTAAAGCGCGGCTACGTGCATGCGGGGATCATCCCCCGCTACGCGCAAAGCGCCGGCGGTAGTCTGGACGAGACGGTGGTCTTCTATAGACTACTCTGAGTCTACTCGATGAAGTCCTTCAGCCGCTTGCTGCGGGAAGGATGGCGCAGTTTGCGCAGCGCTTTGGCCTCGATCTGGCGGATGCGCTCGCGCGTGACCCCGAACTCACGCCCGACTTCTTCGAGCGTGCGCGGCCGGCCGTCGTCGAGCCCGAAGCGCAGTTTCAGCACCTTGCGCTCGCGCGGCGAGAGCGTCTCGAGCACCCCGTCCAGCTGCTCCTTGAGCATCGTGAACGAGGCGGCCTCGGCGGGCGCCAGCGCGTCATGATCTTCGATAAAGTCGCCCAGATGGCTGTCTTCCTCTTCGCCGATGGGCGTCTCGAGGGAGATCGGCTCTTGCGCAATCTTGTTGATTTCGCGCACGCGCTCGACCGGCAGGGCCATCGCCTCGGCGATCTCTTCAGCCGTCGGCTCGCGCCCCAGTTCCTGCAGCAGCTGCCGTGAGACGCGCACCAGCTTGTTGATCGTCTCGACCATGTGGACCGGGATGCGGATCGTCCGCGCCTGATCGGCCAGGGCCCGGGTGATCGCCTGCCGGATCCACCACGTCGCGTACGTGCTGAACTTGTATCCCTTGCGCCAGTCGAACTTCTCGACGGCGCGGATCAACCCCAGGTTGCCTTCCTGGATCAGGTCGAGGAAGAGCATGCCGCGACCGACGTACTTCTTGGCGATCGACACGACCAACCGGAGGTTGGCCTCGATCAGCCGCCGCTTCGCCTCTTCGTCACCCTTCTCCATCCGCTGGGCAAGCGTGACCTCCTGCGCCTGCGTCAACAGTGAGACCTTGCCGATCTCCTTGAGGTACATGCGGACGGGGTCGTCGATCGACACCCCCTCCGCCGCCTGCACGGCCGTCTCGGCCTCTTCTTCGGCTCCGGGCTTGACCTTTGTCTCGGCTTCCTTGGCGTCCTCGACGATCTCGATGCTGTGCTCGGCCAGCACAGTGTAGAGCCGGTCCACCTGGTCGACGTTCTGCTCGACCTCGGGGAACTGCTCGAGGATTTCGTCATGGGTCACAAACCCACGCTTGCGCCCGAGCTCAATCAGTGCCCGCAGTTCGGGCGTGAGCTCCTCGGCCGGAGTTGTTACTTGCGGTTTCTTCTTTGCCATCGCTCTCTGTGCAACCCCACAGCGGTCTACCCGATGCGTTTTGCCGCCCCCACCAGTTCCGCGTACAGCGCCTGCAGGCGCGATACCTCGGGATGATCGCCGCCCGCCTGCGCGGCCTGGATCGCGTCCCACAGCCGCCGCCGTTCGACCTCGGCCGGCTCCGTCTGCGTCAGGTACCGCAGGGCCCCGTCCACCGCCTGGTCTTTGTTCCGCACAGTCACGGGCGGTTCCTCGAAGACCAAATGCATGAGCAGACCCGCGGTCTCGTCGTCGAGCCGCTCCCGAAGCGTTTCGGCCTCCGCATCGGGCGCCGAGAGCAGGGCCAGCGCCAACTTCTGGTACGAGGGGGTGGCGAACGAATTGACCGATAGCCGGCGACCCATCGCTTCGCGACAGCCGGGCTCCTGGACCATCACGTGCAGGAGCAGCCGTTCCGCCCGCTCGCGGGCGCGGTCACCGCTCGGGGTGACCGTCCCATCGCTTGCCGCCGCCGTTCGGCCTGACCGCTGCCGGGCGCGCAACCGCTGGCGGAGTGCGTCTTCGGAGAGATCGAACCGTTCAGCCAGCGCCCGGAGATACTCGGCCTTTCGGACCGGGTTCGCCACCGATTGTATAACAGTAAGAACTTCGTCAGCGAGCATAATCTTCCCTTCCCGGGTCCCCACGTCGTGCTTCCGGGCGGCCCGGGCCACCCTGTACTCGAACATAGGCAGGGCCGTCTCCAGGGCCCGCCCAAAGGCCTCCGGACCCCGCTTCCGCAGGAAGTCGTCCGGGTCCTCGCCCGCCGGCAGGACGGCCACCCGGGCGGCCACCTCGGCCTCCTCAAACAGGGTCAGCCCACGCTCCGTGGCCAGTTCCCCCGCCTCATCG
>CBRGMJ010000182.1:0-4560 GCA_967797525.1 uncultured bacterium
GTTTGCCCTGGGCCAAATCTTGCTCGTGATCGCTGAGGGCGCGCAAGACCGCGGCGCGCGACGTCTCCAGCGTGGCGCGCGGGTCGGCGGACGGGACAGGCCGTGACCCCAGCGCCGGCCGGACCAGATAGACGGCCGCCAGCGCCGCGAGGACGAAGAAGAGCGCGTCGATCATACGACGACGCCGTGACGCCGGCGCTCGGGCATGGCGGCGAAGACCGCGCCGATGGCGAGCACGGCCCCCCCGGCCCAGAGCCACGAGACGAGTGGGTGGAGCAGCACGCGCAGCGTGACGTGGCCGTCCTCCGCCCACTCCGACAGGATGATGTACAGGTCCTCGCGCGGTGACGACCGGATCGCGACGTGATGCATGGCCTGCTGTTGCGACCGGTAGAAGTACTGCTGTGGCACCACCGTGGCCAGCATGCGGGCACCCGCGAAGACGCGTATCGCCGCGCCCGTCACCTCGATACCGGGAAGATCGGAAAACTCCAGACCCGTGAATTCCAGGTCGTACCGACCGATGCGGAACCGCTCACCGGCTCGCAGCGTGGCCTGCCCCTGACTGATGAACAGACTGCTGGCGGTGATCCCCACCAGCATCAAGAGCATACCGAAGTGCACGACGTAGCCACCGTATCGCCGCCGGTTGCGCGCGAGCAGGCGGGCCAGGGCCACCAGCACGTTCTCGCCTCGCCGCAGCCGGACGCGGACCCCGCGGGATGTCTCGAGGGCGATGGTGCCGACGACGAACATCGCCGCGGCGAATCCCACCCGCGCCGCGGCGCGTGGGTGGCGGGCGGCGGCGAGCAGCTGGGTCACGGCACGCGCCGGGGCGGCGGGTAACATTACGTTTCGCGCGCGTTGTTCGGGACTCGCGCGCCGCCAGGGCATCAGCGGCCCGAGCCCCATCAGGAGCAGGAGGCCCACGGCGATCGGCGCCATGACCGCGTTGAAGTACCCTGGCCCCACGTTGATCTTCACGCCACGAAACGCTTCGGTCAGGGATGGGAAGAGCGTGCCGATGAAGACGACCACGGCGGCGGTCACGAAGAGCAGGTTGTTCGCCAGGAAGGCGGTCTCGCGGCTCACCACCGACTCGACGCCGCCGCGGCTGCGCAGCGCGTCCCAGCGCCAGGCCAGCAGGCCGAACCCCGAGATCAGCAAGACCGCTAGAAAACCCAGGAACAGGTACCCGATCGGCGTGACGGCAAAGGCGTGCACCGAAGAGAGCACCCCGCTGCGGACCAGAAACGTTCCAAAGATCGTCAACCCGAAGGTCAGCAGGACGAGGGCGACGTTCCACGACGCGAGTAGACCGCGGCGTTCTTGAATCTGGATCGAATGCAGAAAGGCCGTCGCCGTCAACCAGGGCATCAACGCGGCGTTCTCGACCGGGTCCCACGCCCAGTAGCCGCCCCAGCCCAATACGACATACGACCACTTCGCACCGAAGAGGAGGCCGATGCTCAAGAACGTCCAGGCCACCAGCACCCACCGGCGCGCGAGCAGAATCCAGGTGTCATCGACGCGGCCCGTGACGAGGGCGGCGACGGCCACCGCGAAGGGGACGCTCATGCCGACGAACCCTGCGTAGAGCATGGGCGGGTGTGCGGCCATCCACGGGTTTCTGAGCAGGGGATTCAAACCGCGGCCATCGGGCGGCGCCGGGACCAGAGGGGTAAACGGGTTGCTAGCGGTCGCTAGCAGGATCGAGAAGAAGGCGGCGATCACGAGCAGCGTCGCCATCGCGATGCCCTGCAAATCCGGGTACGCGCGGAGACTGCGCAGGCCGACGACCATGTAGACGGCCAGGATGAGCGCCCACAGGAGCAGTGCCCCATCGTGTCCGCCCCAGAATGCCGCAAAGGTGTAGAAGACCGACTGGGTGGACTCGCTGGCCGTGGCGACGAAACGCACGGAGAAGTCGCGGGTCGCGAACGCGATCACGAGCGCGCCGGAAGCCAGCGCGATACACCAGGCCCACACGACGACGGCCCTCCGTCCCGCCTCCAGCAGACCGCCGTGCCGCCAGCGCACCCCCAGCACCGTCGCCACGAGCCCGTACAGCGCGACGACCACGGCGGCCAGCAGGGTGAACCGGCCGAGTTCACCCACGACCGAGATCCCCGTAGGTGGACCCGTTGGAGTCGGTGCACCGGCGCTCGACGGCCTCGAGCCTGGTGCACACTCGCCACAATGTGGCTACGACGGCGATCCAGAGCAGACCCAACACGAGCAACAGCGTCTGCGGGTTCACGGGATCACCGGTCAGGGTGCTTCTCTTTGTACTCGACCGGATGCGTGGTGATAACCTGTTCGGCCTGAAAGACGCCGTCACGATCGAGACGACCCTCGACCAGTACCTGGCGGTCGTCGGCAAAGAGGTCTGGAAGCGCGCCGGCAAACCGCACGGGATAGCGCGCGGCGCTGTCTGAGATGGCGAACCGTGTCTCACCGCCGGATTTCTGAATCGAGCCGGCGACCACGCGCCCGGCCAGCCGGACTCGCGCCTGCCACAGGTCGGGGCGACCCGAGAATTCGGTGGGCGTGAGATAGTACACGATCGACGACCGCGCGCCCTGGTAGGCGACAAACCCCAACGAGCACACGATCACCGCAGCCCCGAGGATCAGTTTTCGACGTGCCGGGGTCATCGGCCGGTCGGAGCGCTTGATGCGGCGTCGTCGTGCCTCCCGGCAGCGCGTGTTGCGATGTCGCTCGACACCGCGTCCGCGAGGTCGGCAATCAATCGCTGTCGCGCGGCGACGGTCAGCGCGTAGAACGCAAACAGCGCGGCGACCACCAGGTAGGCGGCCGTCACAAACCCCACGGCTAGGCGCCCTCCAGGGTGGTCACGAGACGATCCAGCGCGCGTTCTTGCCGCACCCGCATGATCAGCAGGGCGACGAAGGTGACCAGGAACGCGACCACGTTCAGCGCCAGCGGTACCAGCATACTCGCCGGCAGCGCCGGTCCTTCAGGCCGGAAGACGGTGGGTTGCGGGTGGAGCGTGCGCAACAGGATCGCCGACCAGTGGATCAGCGGAAGGTCGAGCACGCCGACCACCGCGATGACGGCCGCGGCGCGCGCCCCCCGCGTTCCCGGCGCCCATGCGCGCACCACCAGATACCCAACGTAGATGAACCACAGCATCAACGTCGTGGTGAGGCGCGCGTCCCAAGTCCACCAGGTGCCCCACACCGGCCGTCCCCAGATCGCACCCGTCGCCAACGTCATCGTGATGAAGAGCACGCCGAGCTCGCCCCCCGCGTGCGCCAGACGATCCCACTGCCGGTCCCCGCGCCAGAGAAACACCGCGCTGCCAACGAAGCACAGACCCAGCGCCAGATAGACCATCAGCACGCTCGGGACGTGCACGTACATGATGCGCTGGTGGACTCCCTGAATGGCTTCGTCGGGCGCGAGGACCAGCGCCCACGTGATGCCGACGAGCATGAGGATTCCGGCGGAGATCAGCAGCAGCCGCACCGAAGGACTCCCGGTCGGGCCGGCGAGAGGGTCATTCCTCGACGATCACGTCAAACAGGAGCAGACTCGTTGCCGCGAACAGAATATCAAACGCGAAAAGCAGTTGCAATTGCGCGCTCACGGCCCGCAGTGGCTGTCCATCGAGGATGCCGGCCGTTGCGCCCACCGCCGCGATGAGGGCCGGCAGGATCACCGGCAGCATCAACACGGGAAGCAACACCTCACGCAACCGCGTCTGCATGACGACCGCCCCCAGCAGCGTGCCGACCACCGCGAGGGCGAACCCGCCGAGCGCCAGCGGCAACACCAGCGCAGGCAGGCGCGTCCAGATCTGCTCGGTGAACAACGCGCCAAACACCGGCAGCGACACTGCTTGGACAACAAGCAGCGACAGCCAATTCGACGCCGTTTTCGCGATCACCACATCCGTTCCATCGATCGGCGCCAGACGCAGCGCGCTCAGACCGCCGCGCTCGAGCGCAAACGTGCGCGCGAACCCCAGCGCAGCGCCAAACGCGTAGGTCACCCACATGGCCGTGGGGGCCGACGCGGCGTCCGCGCGCCCCGCGCCGAGCACGACCACGAGCAGCAGCGCGAGCAACCCCATGCTCGTGACGATCTCGCGGGTCCGCCACTCCAGCCGCAGATCCTTGGCCAGGATCAGCCGCACCGCCATCATCGCCGCGCCTCGCGGAACTGCGCGGCAAGACCCGTCTCATCGAGCGCCGCCGCGGGAACCGGTTCGGCGAGGTGTCCCCCCTGGAGGACGACGGCGCGATCGGCCAGCGCCTGGGCCTCACGCACATCGTGCGTCGCTAGGAGGAGCGCGCGCCCACGCGACTTCTGGATGCGCAGCAGCCGTTCGAGGCCGGCGGCCGCGTCCAGGTCGAGACCGGTGGATGGCTCGTCGAGAATCAGCAGTTCGGGATCGTGCAGCAACGCGCGCGCCAGGTCAGCCAGTTGCCGCTGGCCCCGGGACAGCAGGCGCACGCGGCGTCCCAGCAGCGGCGTGAGCGCCATCTCCGCGGCGACCGTCTCGATGCTGCGGCGATCCACGCCGTAGAGCCC
>CBRGMJ010000183.1:0-4559 GCA_967797525.1 uncultured bacterium
CTGATCCATGTCCCACTGGAGACCGGAAAGATTGTCTGACCCCGGTGCCGGCGAATTGGGCAGGGGGCCCGTGGGTGGCCCCGAGGCATCGAGGGCGTTCTCGTCGAGCCTGACCGCAAGCCCGGCGGTCGGTGCCGCATCCTCAACGCGGTTGTCACTCAGCAGTCTCTGACGAAAAGTGGCGTCGCCTGAACGGGCGATGGCAACGCCGATAGCGTTGTAGCTGTAGACGAGCGCGCCACCGGCCTGCGTGATGGAGGTCCCCGCATCGGCCGGAACCGCCAGGCCCTTGTACAGGACAATGTAGGTCTGCACCGTATCGGCGCGCGTAGGTGTCACCAGTGGGGCAACCAACAGCAGCGTTGAAGCCAACGCCATCGCAATGATGCTCCTTGCCGGTCTATGCATAGCAGAGCCCCCCTTCCGGAATCTTGGGATCGAGTGGAATGGCGACGCAGCTACGTGGGGAAAGTAGGTTGCGCGTATCGATTCTCAACGAACCGCGCGGTTTCCTCCGGGCCATTCCGCCGGGCACGCGCCTGTATAATGAGCCCATGGGCCGGGCCGGCGGGCGGCACTCTCAACCGAGTAGACGAGTGGGACACGAGTCATCTGGCCAGGCGGGTTTTGCCCTGCTCGTCGTCCTCGCAATCTTCCTGGCCGTCACCTTCTCCTCCGCATCTTTTGTTTGGTTCATGCAGCAGCAGCAAACCCGCGCGGGGCTGAAGTACCGATCGGCGGCGGCGATGACTATCGCTGAGGCCGGCATTCATCGAGCGTTGCGTGCGCTTGAGACGACGCCCTCAGCCGGCGATGCCGCGGGCCGTTTCTGGCGTCCGACCGCCTACAGTGAGTCGATGCAGGTCGGCCCGCTCCACGGACGATTCACGGTGTCGATCACTGACGCCGCCGCTGGGACTCTTGTCGTCACCAGCGCTGGCGAGGTGTCAGACGTTACGCGCCGGCTACGGGCGCACGTGCGTCTTTCAGCACCGGCTCTACTCGCGTCGCTCAACGGCGCCGGCGTCATCCGGCTGGAGAGGCCGCCCACGGCGACTCTCGCTCTTCCTTACGCGACGGCGATCCGGGATTGGCCGTGGATCCATTTTGCCGCCGGGAGAGGGTTCTGGCTCGGTGCCAGCGACGTTTCCATCAACATACGTTCCACAGGCATCATGATCAGTCCGGGCCCGCTGGACGCGGCGACACCCGAGCCCGGCCCGATGATTCTTGGACAGGTCACGCCCGCCAGACTGGCCATGCCGCGCGGTGCGGAGATCATGCTGGCGCCGGGCCAGCGACGCGTGGATCCGCAGGATCTCAGGGCGATGGGCGTGCAGATCGACGGCGTCACCGTTCGGTCCGACGCCTTCGTGCAGTTCCCGGAGGTGGATCGGGTAGTTTATCAGATGCTGGCGGCCGCGAACGTTTCCAATGCCCAGCTCAACGAGGCGGCCGGTCGCTTCACGGGGGACGATGAGTTCGCGCGTAAACGGGACAGCCTCTATTCCCAGCGGGAGTTCGAGCAACTTCAGACATACCTGGCCGCGAGATACCTTCCCGGTCGACTCGCCGGGGTGATCTATGTGAGAGGTCGTCTCACAGTGCCCGAAGGCCAGCAGATGCACATCGTTGACGGCGCCCTTGTCACAGAGGGTTCCGTGATCGCCGGCGCCGGGTCATCGCTGGACATCACGCACACGGCGGCAACGCGGACGCTTCCCGGGATCATCACGCTCGACGCCGGTCCGCTGGTTATCGCGCGGGGAGCTGTGCTGCGTGTGCACGGGCTCGTCTACGCGAACCGGATCATGTACGTCGATGAGAACGCGCGCGTCGATATTGTGGGCAGCGTCCTTGGAAACGACCCGGACCTCAGTTTCCGCAATGCGTTGGGAGTCGTCGTGATTCGGTACGATCCGGCGGTGCTTGGTACGCTCGGACTGCGTGTGCCGATCGGCGCTCCTGTCGTGGCGTGGATATCCGCGTGGGAGGAGCTTCCGTAGCGGTTTTACCCTACTTCCCCGGCAATCGGTGGGTGTAGGTGACCACGCCGTACTCTTTGGTCGTCGTGGACTCGTGCACGGTCTTGCCGTCCACCATGACTTTGAGCCCGAGTGCGCCCTGCTCCTTCCGCTTCTGAAAGGCTACACTGAACCCGACGCCCGTCCGGAACGTCAGAGTCCGTGGGACATCACCGGCCAGTGGCTTGGGCTGGCCGAGTTCGCCATACGAGCCTTCAAACCGGACGCCCTGCGTGCCCACGACTTCGATGACGACGGCCGAGGAGGGCGTCGCGACCACGACGGGTTGGGTGCCCTGCCGGCGGCTGCGCACCATCGGACTCTGGCAGGCCGATGCCAGCAGGATGACAGCCAGCAGCAGCACACTTGAGCGGGCCATGCGTATACGGGTTCGCATGGGACAGGACACCTCCCCATGGTCTAATACCCCTGCCGGGGATGGGGCAGACGCCCCCGGCCTGTGATGATGGGGTATCCTGTAGCGGACGGGCTTGCAGGCGACCATTCGCGCGCTGCTCTACCTGGGAACGATCGTGTTCCTCGGCGGAGGCATCTTCGCCCGATGGATCGCCCCGGCCCTGGCGCGAGGGCCGGCGAAGCGACGCGTCCGGATCGGAGTGGTTGCCGGAGGCGTGCTGCTCGTGGCCGCAAGCGTCGGTGAGGCGGCCGGCGCGATGGCACGCGCACTGGGGACGTTCGACGCTGCGCTCCTGCCCGAGTACTTGTTGGGGACGCAGCACGGCCGCGCGGTCCTGGCGCGCGCCGCACTTGCGGTGCCGCTCGCGTGGCTTGCCGTCCAGGAGCGTTCGTCGGCACAGTGGGGCCGGGCGTGGCACGCGGCGCTCGGCCTCGGCCTGCTGCTGACGTTCAGCCTGACCACTCACGCCGCCGGAACGCGCAGTGTTCCTGCGGTCGCCGCCGATCTGATCCACCTGGTTGGCGCGGCCGCGTGGGCCGGCGGGCTTCTGTATCTGGCGTGGTCCCCGGTGTGGCCGGATCGCGCGCCTGCCGCGCACCCGCTCGCCGTGGCGGCGCGCCGCGTCTCGCACATCGGCCTCGTGTGTATCGCGGTGATCGTGGCCACCGGGACCTACGCGGCCGTCGTGCACCTCTGGGGCCTGCGCGCGCTGACAGACAGTCCGTACGGGCGCGCCCTCCTGGTCAAGATCGCCTTCGTCGTGGTCGCGCTCGGATTGGCGGGGGTGAATCGGTGGGTGCTCGTGCCGGCCGTGTCTCACCGCGGTGGCGCGCGGCGCTTGGGACGGATGGTCAAAGCCGAGTCGCTGATCGTCGTGGGCATTCTGGGTGCCACGGGAGTACTGGCGAGCCAGGCGCCTCCGGAGCGGCCGGCGACTCTGGCGAGTGTTGTGACGTTCGACGAGACGGTTGGGCCGTGGATGGTGCAGGGCACGTTGACCCCGCGACTCCCCGACGGGCTCGAGGTCACGTTTGCGGTGCGAGACCAGGCGGGTCATCCTGCGCCGCCGACCGTTGAGCCCGACATCGTGCTCAAGATGCTCGATCACCCGATGAGTCCGGTCACCATCAAGGCGGCACAGGTGGCCGCGGGCGTGTACCGGAAGGCGCTGTCGCTCCCGATGTCCGGGCGGTGGCAGGTGTCGATCCGTTTCGCCGAAGGCACTGTGGAAATCATGGTGCAGGCGCACGAGCCGCCGCCCGAGGTGCGCGCGTCACGTGAGCGCGCGAATCCGATCCGGTTCTCCGCGCAGTCGGTCGCGCGGGGGCGGACGATCTATCAGGCGGAGTGCCAGGCATGCCACGGGATCACCGGTGGGGGCGACGGCCCGGCGGCCGCGGGGCTGAACCCCCGACCCGCCGATTTGCGTATCCATATGGCGGCCGGGCATACCGACGGCCAGCTGTTCAACTGGATCAGCGATGGCTTTACCGGCACGGCCATGCCGGCGTTCAAGAAGAGTCTGTCGGAGGACGATCGCTGGCACGTCATCAACTTCCTCCGGACACTGGTACCGCAGATTCGGTGACCGGAGGACATAAGAGGAGAGGGGAGTCATGCGTTCCGCCAAGATACTGTTAGTCGCCGCAATTGTTGTCGTCAGCCTGATCGGTGCCCGGACGATCGTCCTGGCGCACGCGAAGATCAAGAGCGCGGACCCCAAACCGGGGAGTACCGTCGCCAAAGCGCCCGCGATGGTGAAGATCGTCTTCACGCTTGCGCCCGACGAGAGCCTCGATCCCAAGACCAGCACGATCGCCGTGTCGGACAGTCACGGACGCCGCGTGGATGACGGCAAGGGCGGCGTCGATCTGAACGACATGGACCGCAAGACGATGAGCGTGCTGCTCAAGCCCCTCACCACGGGCACCTACACGGTGCGATGGAAGGCGGTCTCCAACCCCGATAAAGACGTCGCGCAGGGCAGCTACAAGTTCACGGTCGCCGCGGCGATGAGTGGCATGCCCATGGCCGCATCGCTCCCGCCGCTGAAGATTATCTGGCCGGCGGCCGGCGCGACAGTGACCAGCCCGGTCGATGTGGTGTTTGAGACGACG
>CBRGMJ010000184.1:0-4547 GCA_967797525.1 uncultured bacterium
GTAGAAGACGTGCACGCCACCCCACCGCTCGACGGCGGCGGCCACCATGCGGCGGTTGGCCTCGGGGTCGGCCACATTGCACGCGAGCGCGACGGCCTCACCGCCGGCCGCGCGAATTTTGGCCGCGGTCTCCTCGGCGGCACGTGTGTTGACATCGACGGCGACCACCTTCGCCCCTTCGGCGGCAAATAGCACCGACGCCTCGCGGCCCTGCCCGGCGCCTGCGCCGGTGATGATGGCGACCTTACCCGCCAGACGCACTCAGCGGTCCTCGTGGGGTCGGGACGGCGGGCGCAGCGGTACGTCGCGTAGCGACACGTCGACCACACCCGGCGCCCGATCGTGCGGCCCAAACGGCTCTTCCAGAAACTTCGTGAAGGTCTCCATCGTCTGCCAGGTGAGGCTCTCGAGCGCCAGCGCGTCGAGCCGGATCGTGTAGCCCAACCGCGGCGAGACTATTTCCAACCGTTCGCCGTTGCGCGTGAACACCTTTCGTACCGAGACCACCGCAAACTCGTTCCCCACGTCGACGCCGGGGTCGGCGGCCCGCGTCTCGTCAGCCATCGTTTTCACCTCACACAAAGATCGCCAGGTTCTGGTTGGCCAGTGACGCTTGATCGACGATGAACTCTCGGCGCGCCAGCTTCCACACGCGGCTCACTTGCCGCAGCCGGTCGTGGCGCTCGCCGGAGATCAGTTCATGTCCGGCGCTGTCTCCTCTGTTTCGATACACAAGCACGTAGCACCGCACGTCAAGTTCGTCGGCACCCGCCGCCGTCGCGATCTGTACATTCGACACAAAGTGCCTCGTGCGCGACGGAGGATCCTCGGCCCAGGCGAAGTCGGTGCGCAGCCGCCGGATGCGAAGCTCGATGGTGGCGCGGTCATCCCAGAAAAATTGCATCTCGTCCGAGCGATCCGTCGGACTCGTCCGCTCTCTGGTGAGGCGAACGGGCATCCGATACTGGATGTCGTCGGTCAACAGCGCCAGCCACTCTTCGAGACGACCGCTGTCCATCAACTCAGCTTCCCGGTACAGAAAGTCCAGCACCTCTTCCCGTGTCTGTGCGGAGACCGGCGTCATCCCGTCGCCTCCAATAGGTCGAGCCAGCGGCGGTAGAATGCACGTGCGTTCGCTTCATTATATTTGCCTTCGTACACCGTCCCGGGCCCCGCAAAACCGCGTATGGGAGCCACCCCCCGGCCCATCTCGTAGAGAAACGACAGGCGGCCCGCGATCGTCGTTCGGCTGTTCCGTGTAATGGCGGTGAAGTTCTCGGTATCGTCCTGCGAGAAGATCCCCGACGTGCCAAACGTGAGAATGAAGGCCTGGCGCGAGAGATCCTTCCACGACTGGGGCGCGTCGCGCTCCATCAGCAGCCACGTGTATTCTTCGATCCGGTCGGGACCGATGGGGCGCCAGAGAAACAGCTCGGTGTGGGAGACGAGACGCCCCTTGAGCGTGATGGCCGAGACGAGAAATGACAGGTTCGGGAAGACGGTGCCGGGCATGTTCGCCAACGACTTGAGCAGCGCCACCTGCTCTGGACGCAGGCGCCGCTCGAATGCCGGTAGTAGCTCGTCGGCAAAGATGCACTGCGCGGCCGGCGTCCCCACCATGACGCCGTGGCCGTTGCCGGCCGTGACATGATAGCCGTCCTTTGCCCACTTCGCGCTCGGCGTCAGCCCGATCTCTGCCATGGAGGCGTGGGTATGCAGCGTGTGATAGGCGTCTCCCGCGAAGTTTTCGGCGGGCAGCTTCCAATTGGCAGCCAGTTCGTGACGCATTGGCGGCCCCACTACTTCCATCTCCGCCCGGCCCGCCAGCAGGTCGAGATACCAGGCCATCGCACCGAGATATTCTCGTAGCGAATCGGCTCGATCGCTCCATGTTGCAAAGACGAGGCCGGCGTAAGATTCGCTGCGCGCCTTTACGAGTCCAAACCGTGATCTGTCAAAGCCCTCCCCGTAGATCTCTCTTTGGAACGGGATGCCGATCAGGTCTCCATCGTTCTTGTAGGTGAACCCATGGTAGGGACAGCGAAAGTGCGACGCGTTGCCCAGATCGGCGCGGCAGATGCGCATGCCGCGATGCCGGCACACGTTGAGCAGCACCTGGATCTTCCCGCGCTCGTCGCGGGTCACGATCACAGGATGCTCGCCCATGTACCGGGTCACGTAGTCGCCGGGCGATGGTACTTCGGATTCGTGGGCCACGAACAGCCAGCAGCGGGAAAAGACGGCGTCCTGTTCCAGCCGGTAGATGTCGGGGTCTGAAAAGACGGCGGCCGGGATCTCGCCTCGCTCAGGATGCACCTGTCCGAGCAGCGCCTCGACCCGGCCCCGCGGCTCAGTTCTGGAAACGGCCATACGACCTCACCTCGGTTCGATGCCCCCCTACGCAAGACCCCAGACGCGCGAGACGGCGAGCGCGTAGACTCGGCTGGCCTTCACGATGTTTTCGACCTCGACACGTTCGTCCGGCACGCTCAGAAACTTACCGCCCGGCCCGTACATGACCCCAGGGATGCCGGCCGCGTGCATGTGCGCCGAATCCGCCCCCGCGTATTTGGTCGGTGCCAGCGCCCCCACCTGCGGCTCCTGCCCGAAGACCTCGCGGTGCGCGGCCGCCATGGTCGCGACAATCGGACTGTCCAGCGGTACCTCAAACGGCGGGAAGTAGATGTGTTCTTTCACGAATTCGAGATCCACCCGTAGATCGGGATCGTCTACGCGCAGCCGGTCCATCAGGCGGCGCAGGTCTGCCATGACCGTATCGGGGCTCTGCCCTGGCACGATGCGCAGATCGACGATCATCTCACAATAGTCGGGCACGAGCGACGACCGCCACGTGAGGATCTGCGGGGTCATGCCCCCTCGGATCACACCCAGGTTGAGCCGCGGCAGCCCCTCATATTCGGGTTTGGGGGTGAAGGCCATCCACCCGCCGGATGGGATCGTCTCATAACTCGGGCCCAAAGCTTGGGCGATCCGGACAGCCTTCTCAATCGCGTGGATCTTGTGTCCAGAACGAGTGGTGTAGTGGCGCATCTGACCGCGCACGATGATCCGTACCTGCACGACCCCCGCGTGCATCGTCACGACGCCCAGTTCGGTCGGTTCGGCCAGGATAAACATGTCGGCGCGCAGGCCCTGCGCGAGGGCGGCCCGCGTCCCGAGTCCACCTTCCAGTTCGCCGACCACGAACGCGATCGTGACGTCGCCCTTCGGCCGAACGCCGGACTTCTTGACCGCCTCCACCGCGGCGAGCATGGCCATATCCCCGGCCTTCATGTTGGCCGTCCCCAGACCGTACAGCCAGCCGTCGTGCACGTCGCCGCAAAACGGGTCGCGTGTCCAACCCTCGCAGACCATGTTGTGATCCATGTGGCCGTTGAACAGAATCGACGGCGCCTCGCCCGCCCCGTTTAGGCGGCCCAACACGTTGGGCCGTCCAGGAGTCACCTCTTGTTCCCACACCTCGTCGAATCCGATAGACCGCATGGTATTGGCCGCCCAGTGTGCGACGTTCCCTTCTTCCTTGCAGAAACTCGGCACGCGGACCATCGCCTGCGTGAGCGCGATCACGCGATCGGAGTCGAGACTCGCCAGGATCGGGTTCTGCGTCACTCCGCGGGTGGTCATCTCGCGACCGTCACCTGCCGCACGTCGATCAGCCCGGCCGAGCTGGGGATGAAGCGCACGCCCTTGACGTGGGATCGCCACGCCACCGCCTCGCGCCGCTCGGTGAGAAACAGCCACGGCGCGTCGTCCATGACGATCTCCTGAACGCGGCCGTAGACCTGCAGGCGTGCATTGGGCTCGATGGCCGCCGCGCCGCGGTCGAGTAGCTCATCGACCTGCGGGTTCTTGTAGAAGGCGATGTTGTTGCCCCGCGGCGGCAGTGACTGCGAGTGCAGCACCGGGCGCATCCCGCTGTCCGGGTCGCCCGTACCCCAGCCTGCCATGACCAGCTCGATGCGCGAGTCTGTCGGGCTGCGCCGGAGCTCGCCCAGATAGGCCGCGAACTCGATCTCTTGCACCCGCACGTCAACGCCAACCCCACGGAAGGCCGAGGCCACCACCTGCGCCATTTCCGCACCACCGGGGAACCGGCCTACTGGGACCCACAGCGTCGCCGCCAGCCGCTGACCATCTTTGATTCGTACGCCGTCGGGGCCGGGGCGCCATCCGGCCTCCTCGAGCAACTGCCTGGCGAGCCCGGGATCGTACTGATACACCTTCACGCTCCGGTGGGCCCGATACGCGGAACCGATCGGCGAATCCGCGACGCGCCCCACGCCGAAGAGCACTTTCGCAATAATCGTCTGCTTGTCGACGAGATGAGTGAGCGCGCGCCGGACCTTAATGTCGGCGAACTGCGGTTTGGTCGTGTTCATGGCGATGTACGTCCATGACGTCGCGGGTCGCGCCTCGACCTCGACGCCGCGTAGGCCTTTCAGCCTGGCGATCTCGAAAATGGGCGCCTGCGTGATCAGGTCGACCTCGCCCGCCTCGAGCAGGTTCACACGGGTGGAAGCCGTCGG
>CBRGMJ010000185.1:0-4546 GCA_967797525.1 uncultured bacterium
CGGCCGATGAACCGCGTGTAACCGGCGAGGTACACCGCGCCGCCGAGATAGATCCCCAGGTAGTCGATCAGCGCGATCACCGCCAGCATCGGGAGAAAGACGACCAGCAACGGTCCAAAGGCCGCGCGGGGGATGAACGGCTCGGAGGCCTGGGGATGGGTCGTCCGCACGCTCCTGCCCAAGATCAAGATCGCGTTGAACGCCACCCCCAGCGTGAGCAGCAATGGGAAGAACCCCGAGCCCGGTCCGGCAGCCGTCCAGCCGACCGGCAGGCGGAGCGCCTCTCGCACCCCAACGCCGGCGCCCAGGACGAGCAGGAGCGCAAACAGCGTCTCGGCTCTACGCATTGACGAGCGTGGAGGCTGTGCTCACTCCTTGGGCGCGAGCCCGCCCTTGACCATCAGCGCCTTCACCGTCTCATCCTTCTGTACCAACCACCTGAAGAACTCTGGCCCAGTCTGGAACGCCTTTGTAAAAGCGCCACGCTCGATGAAGTCGGCCATCTCGCGGGTGTCCATCAGCTTTCGAAACAGGTCGACGTAGTACGCTACCGCGTCCCCCGGCATATCGGCGGTGCCGAAGACACCACGGAGCATCTGGTATTCGATCGGGAACCCGAGCTCCTTCATCGTCGGGACGTCTTTCCACTTGCCGAACTGCACCCGTTCGTTGGCGAAGATAGCCAGCGGGCGCACGCGGCCGGCGTCCCAGTGCCCGATCATCTCGAGCGGATTGTTCACGGAAAACTCGGTCTGCTTTCCGACGACAGCCGCCGCGACCGCCCCGCCTCCCGGGAAGGGCACGTAGGTGAAGTCGACACCCCAGGCCTGCTCCAGCAGGACCATGATGATCTCGTCTTCCTGCTTCGACCCGGTGCCGGACATCTTGATGCTGCCTGCGGGCGCCGCTTTGGCCGCGCGCTGAAACTCGGCGACGGTCTTCCACGGTGAGTCAGCGTGGACGGTGAGCGCAAAGTTGTCGAGGAGCAATCGGGCGATGGGGGTCAGGTCTTTCCACGAAAACCGGGAACCATCGCGCCTGCGAATCACCTGCGCTATAGGTGTCGCGAACAGGTTGTCCAGCGTGATGAGAATGGTGTGGGGATCACCGGCTTTGTCAATCATCCACAGGAAGGCCTGAGCGCCTGCACCGGCCGGACGGTTGACCGGAATGACGGGTTGGGGGGAGAGGTTGTGCTGAGCGATCAGGGGCGCCATGAACCGAGCCTGCTGATCAGCCCCTCCGCCGGTGCCTGCGGGGATGGTCCATTCGATTGGTCGTCGCGGCGTGAAGCCGGGCCCGCCGATCGCGGGTAGACCAAGGAACAGTACGAGCACTGGGAACACGATCCACGACACGAACGCCCTCCGGAGCCCTCGCATCGCTATCCCTCCCGAGTGGATGGCTAGTCTCCTGTTGCGTAGCCCCTTTCGCCGGTCACGTCGTGTAAAGCGACGCGGTGCCGCCCCGCATCACAGGGCCGCCCCGCGTCAAGCGCATCATTGACGTTGTCCAATCAGGATGGCGGTTTGTCGTTGACGATGTCACTCTCGAACGGGATCACCCCGGGGATGATCCACGTGTCCCACATCTGATCGATCTTGTGCTGGAAGTACTCGAGGTCGTCGTCGGTGAAATGCGCGAAGCGGCCCTGCCGCAGCAGATACTCGCGCACGGGCTTCCGCCTGCTCCGCTTCTCGGCAATCCCCCTGGTGCGGCCGTAGAGCTTCAAGCGGTGGTTCTCGACCTCGTAGAGCGGCCAGATGCCACACTCGACGGCCAGCTCGCCGAGCTCGTGCGACTGGATCGGATCGTAGTCCCACCCTTTCGGGCAGGGGTCGAGCGAGTGGATGTACGTCGGACCGCCGATCGTGAGCGCCTTGCGCACCCGGTTCATCATCTCCACGGCGTACGATGCGCAGACGGTGGCCACGTACTTGCACTCCGGGTGCCCGGCCGCCAGCATGCCCGCGACGTTCTTCTTCCACCGGTTATGGAGGATGCGCTTCACTTTACCCGGCGGGCTGAACGTGGTGTGCGCGCCCCAGGGGGTCATGCCCGAGAGCTGGATATCCGTGTTGGCATACGACTCGTTGTCGTACATCAGGATGAGGAAATTGTAGCCCGTCTGCGTGAGCGCCGCCGAGATCGCCGACAGACCCATGTCGGCGCCGCCGCCGTCACCGCAGAACGCGATGACGTTGATCGCCTCGGACGGGATCTTCCCTTTGCGCATCAGCACTTTGAGGGCGGCCGCGGTGCCAAGCCCCGCAGAGCCGCTGCTCCCCAACTGCGTGTGCATCCACGGCACGACCCACGACGTGCTGTAGTAGGTGGTATTCGCTACATACATGCAACCGGTGCTGCCGAGCACGACGGTCCGCGGGCCGGCGGCCTTGACCATCAGCTTCATCACGAGCGCCGATTCGCAGCCCTGACACGTGCGGTGCCCAGACGTGAAATACTCCTCGAGGGGGACCTTCTTCACCCCCTTGAATGGATCGAGGACTGGAACGGGATAGGTCTCGATCGCGTCTGCCATTGTCCCCACGCCCCCCTACTCTCGCAGCCCGATCCAATACGTGTCGGTGAGCCGCTCGCCCGATGCCGCGCGGAACGTCATCTCGGTCATCTCTCGCACGGCCGGCACGGTGACCTCGCGGCCGCCCAGGCCGCAGATGAACGAGACGACCGGCGGTCGCTTCTCGGCACCGTAGAGCGCCGTGCGGACCTCGTTGGCCACCACGCCGCTGTTGTACGGCGACCCAAACGAGTAGTCGCGGTCGATCACGCCGACGGCCTTGAACCGGCCGAGGGTCTTCTGCAACGCCTCGGCGGGGAACGGCCGGAACCAACGTAACCGCACGAACCCGACCTTCTTCCCTTCTTTACGCATCTTACGGATGGCCACCTTCACGGGCATCGACATGGTCCCCATCCCGAAGAGCACGATATCCGCGTCATCGGTCTCGTATTCTTCGAAGAACGGGTTGCCGTATTTGCGCCCGAAGATCCGCTCGAGGTCAGCGTACGCCTCTTTGATGACCTCCGGGGCACGACGCGCCGCAGCGTCGTTTTGCTTGCGGATCTCCATCACCCAGTCCTCGTTGGCCTGCGGCGCGATGGTGATCGGGTTGTCCGGGTGCAGCCGGAGGTCGCCGCGGTCATACGCCGGCAGGAACTCGCGCACCCGTTCCTGGGTCGGGATCTTGACCATCGACTGGGAATGTGTCAAAAACGCGCCGTCACAGCCGATGGCGCAAGGCAGCAGGACCCGCCGGTCCTCGGCGATGCGCCAGGCCAGCAATGCCGTGTCGAGGGCTTCCTGCGCCGTGTCGACCCAGACCAGCATCCAGCCGAGATCGCGCACTGCGAGCGCGTCGTTGTGCTCAACACCAAACGCCCCGGGGTCGTCCAGGGCCCGGTTGCCGACCATGGCCACCATCGGGATGCGCAGCGCAGGCGTCACGGTCAGCGCCTCAAACGCGTACATCCAGCCGACACCGCTGGAGCCCACAAAGACGCGCGCGCCCACCGCCGAGGCGTGCTTGACGATCTCGAACTGTGAGTGCTCACTCTCGGCCACGATGTACTCGCAGTCCATGTCGCCGTTGCTCACGAGCTTCGCGACGTACTGCATCACCGTGTCGTACGGTCGGATCGGGTACGCGGTGATGACATCGACGTCGGCGAGCTTGCAGGCCACCGCGATCGCTTCGCTGCCGCTGATCAGCTCTTCTTTGTCGGCCAGGGCAACTTCTGGTTCGCGAATCGTCGTCATCTAGGAGCCTCCCGCACTCGCTTCGGTCGTGTCTTCGCCGCCGACTTTCTCTTCCCCGGTCTTGGTCATCCCAACGGCGGCCATCGTCTTGATCTGTTCCTGGTAGAGCCCGCGCAGACGAAATCCGTGCGACCGCTCGGGCCGGTGCTGGATCTTCTCGGCCATCCAGGTGATGTAGCCGGTCTTGTCGGCCTTCCACATCTCCCACTGGCTCTTGTTGTCGGCAAACTCGCTCTCGTTCACCATCACGACGCAGTTGTCGACGGGGCAGACTGCCTCGCAGACCCCACAGCCGCAGCACGATTCCATGCGCGCGTCGTAGAGACCGTCGGGGGTCACATCGAAGCACGAGTCCGGACACGCCAGCCAGCACAGCGTGCACTTGACGCACGTGTCAAAATTGACCACGGGGCGCATCGTTCGGGTGCTGAACTTCTTGAAGTAGGGATTGACCGCCGGCCGGTACCCGCCGGTCTTCCCGGTCTCCGGATCGACGAACGCGCCGCCCATCGGGATGCTGTCGATCGTGACGCCCTCGCGCATCTCCCTCCACCCTGGCAGCGTGAACTCATACGGCACCTCGGCATTCCCGGCGCCCGGCGGGACCACGACCGACTCGACGCGCTCGTACGCCTTGCGGGCCGAGAGCATCGTGAGGCAGCGGTTGCGGGCGATCGCGAACAGCCAGGGACGCAGCTCCTCCGGGGCGCCCTGGGAGAGCAGGGAGCGGTGGGCGCGCAGGAAGGTCTGCTGCAGCGCGTCCTC
>CBRGMJ010000186.1:0-4544 GCA_967797525.1 uncultured bacterium
AGGCGGCGGCCAGGTCCGGCGGCTCGTACTCCCCGTACCCCGCGGACAGGGCGGCCACGCCGATGCGCGGCCCGCGGAGCGGGGCAATCCCCGCCCGATCGCGCACAAGCGTGACGGCGGCCTCAGCAATGCGCGCCGCGACACCATCATGGTCGGCACCGTCGATGGTGACGGGACCGGCGGCCGCGGACGCCGCCGGTCCCCAGTTCTGAACAGCGGCCTCGACGCGCTGGAGGGCGTCGGCGACTCTTGCCGGCGGCAGGTCACCGTGCTCGATGGACATCGCCAGCCGGTCCAGCACTTCGTACTGCAATGCCTCCGGCCCAAGCGCCAGCAGCATGTCGCACCCGGCGCGCACGGCTGCGACTGCAGCGTCGCCCACGCCGTAGTTGTCGATGATGGCCCGCATCTGCAGCGAGTCGCTGCAAATGAATCCCTGAAAATGCCAGCGTTCACGGACGATCCCGGTCAGAATCGGCGCCGACATCGTCGCCGGCATCCCGCTGGGGTCGAGCGCCGGATACACGATGTGGGCGGGCATCACGGAGGCGACGCCGGCGCGCACGGCCGCGGCAAACGGCGGTAACTCCACGCGCTCCAGCCTCGCCAGCGGGTGATCGACACGCGGTAGCGCGAGGTGCGAGTCAACCGTCACGTCACCGTGCCCCGGGAAGTGCTTCACCGTCGCGGCCACCCCGGCGCTCTGCAAACCGTCGATGTACGCGAGCCCCAGTGACTCCACGAGCGCCGGCGACTCACCAAACGCGCGGGCCCCGATGACCGGATTCGCGGGATTGTTGTTGACGTCGACCGCCGGGGCGTAGTTCTGGTGGATCCCCATCGCGCGCAGTTCGCGCCCGGCCACCAGCCCGGCTTCACGCGCGAGCGCCGCCGAGCCCGCGGCGCCCAACGCCATCGGACTTGGGAGCGGAGTGACACGTAGTGTCCCACCGCCGGCCACGCCGCAGCCGAAGCGGTTCACGACGCCACCCTCGTGGTCAATGGCGATCCACAGCGGGGGTGCCCCCGCTGTGGCCGCAATGCCCTGCAGCCTGGTCGTCAGCCCGGCCATCTGTGCGGGCGACTCGACGTTCTTGCGAAACACCACCACGCCGCCGATGTGCCGTTCGGCAATGAGCCGTTCCAACCCCGACGCCGGCGCCGGGCCGGGGAAGTCGACGACGCACATTCGCGCGGCTGCGCGCACTGCATCCCGGCCCGGGCGTGATCGCGTAACGGTGCTCAGCGGTCAGGCCCCGTTCATCAGCGGCAGGCCGCCGCGGAGTTCGATGAGGGTGACCGAAAACGTCAACCGCTTCCCTTCACGGACGACCTCGACGTTCACCGTGTCGCCCGGCTTCTTGCGGAACAGTTCGCGGCGCAGATCGCTCTGCGTCTCGACCTTTTTCCCGTCGATCGCCACCACGATGTCGCCGGCCTTGATGCCGGCCTTCTCCGCCGGGCTGCCGGTCACCGGCGTGACGACGACCCCATAGGTGATCGGAAGATTGTACGCACGGGCGGTCTCGGGATCGATCTGCCCCACCATTTGCACGCCAAGCGCCGGCCGCACGACCCGGCCGCGGGCGACGATCTGGTCCATGATGAGCGACGCGTGGTCGCTCGGGATTGCGAACCCGATGCCCTGAGCGCCCTGAACGATCGCCGTGTTGATCCCGATCAGCCGGCCGGCCGAATCGAGCAGCGCACCGCCGCTGTTGCCCGGGTTGATCGCGGCGTCGGTCTGCACCAAGTTTTCGACGGTGAAGTCGGGGCTGGCCTGGATGCTGCGGTTGAGCGCGCTCACGACGCCGACAGTGACAGTGCTGCCGAGCCCAAACGGATTTCCGATGGCGATGGCCATCTGCCCCACCTGCAGGGTGTTTGATGAGCCAAACGCCACCGCGGGCAGCGGCCGCGGGCTTTCAACCTTCACCACCGCGATATCCGAAAAGCGGTCCGCCCCCAGCACGCGCCCCCGCAGCGTCTGGCCCGAGAGGAGGGTGACGGTGATTTCCTGGGCATCCTGAATGACGTGGTTGTTGGTGAGGACCAACCCGTCCGCCCGAACGATGACGCCCGAGCCCTGCCCCTCGCGTGGGAACACACCGTACGGCGTGGCAACCCGCGCGGTCACGCTGATGTTGACAACGGCCGGTCGCGCCTTCTGGACGACGCGAATAATCGTAGACTCTTCGGCTTCGACGATCCGCGACCCGGGGACCGCGGGCGGTACGGGGCCGGCCGGCGGCTGGGTCGTGCCGGCCGGGGGTGGCGCGGCCGGTGACTGCGCACCCGGCCGTGTGTTGGCCGACGGCGGCGCCATCCCGGGTTGGGCGGGCGGCGCCGGTGTGACGGCGCCGGTCCGCGGCCCAAGCGTGTATCCGTACCGGGGGCCGACGTACCCACCCAGCGCGGCTCCGAGCAGCAGGACCATAAGCAGCGAGAGGCTGCGATTCCTCGAACGCTTTGGCGCGGAGCTCACAGACACGACACGTGCCTCCTTTTGGACCCGTTCCATTATATCAATCCGCGTGTTCGGGCGTTTGTTCCCACGGCGCCATGCCCGACGGCAGAAGGATGCCCGGCTGGGCGGCGGAACTCCCTTTCAGCGAGGTGAAACGGATGATCACGCTATCTTCTGAACAGGAAGCCCGGGCTACCGCCTTGCATCGCGAGGCGTTGATCATTGATACGCTGTCCGGCGAACCATCGGTCTTTTCCCCCGAGATGCTGGCGCGGCTCGCCGCGTTGACCGCCCGCCAGGCCGAGACGCCGGACGTCATCGCCGAGATGGACCGCATGGCCACCGAGGCGCTTGCGCGCGACCAACTCCCCGAGTACTGGACCTGGTGGGAGCGCAGCGGCGTCGACGTGATCAGCAACACCGTGGGTCCGTTCGGCCGGATCCCCTTCTCGTATGAGAGCGCCGTCGACGGGCTGGCGCAACTCACGCGCCGCTTCGACGCCACAGACCGCTTGGTCAAAGTGACCCGCGCGGCCGATATCGAGCGGGCCAAGGCCGGCGGCCACTACGGTATCATCCTCAACTTCCAGAACACGACGCACTTCGGTCAGGATCTGGGGGCGCTGGACCTCTTCTACGACTTTGGGGTGCGTATTGTCCAGTTGACGTATAACATGCGCAACTTCGTCGGCGACGGGTGCACCGAGCGCAGCGACGGCGGTTTGTCGAACTTCGGCCTCCAAGTGGTTCGGCGGATGAACGAGCGCGGCATCCTCGTCGATTTGTCGCACTGCGGGCTGCGAACGACCATAGACGGCATTCGCGCCTCGACGCGACCGGTCGCCATCACCCATTCGTTCTCGCGAGAGCTGAGCGCTCACGACCGGGGCAAGACGGCGGAGATCATGCGGGCGCTGGCCGAGCGCGATGGATACTTCGGGGTGTTGATTGTGCCGTTCTTCATCACGCAGGAGCCCACAGCGACGCTGGCACACTTCGTGGCGCAGGTCGACCGAGCGGTGGAGGTCATGGGGATCGACCGGGTGGGCATCGGTACCGACTGGGGCGCCGTCTTCCCTAGGTCGCTCGAGACCATGCTTGATGCCGAGATGCTCCGGTTTGGGTTCCGACCCGAACACCGTACGTCGTGGGGCGCGCGCGTCGAAGGGTATCAGTCGTGGTGTGATTGGCCCAACATCACCCGGGCCCTGGTCGGACGCGGCTATTCGGACAACGAAATCATCAAGCTCCTCGGTGCCAACTTCTTGCGCATCTTCCGCGATGTGGTAGGGTAACGGAAACAGCCGGCGCCAGAACGAGGTTATGGGTAGTATGGCTCGTGAACTCCTGACCGTCTGTCCCCGCTGCGGCAAGGAAAATCCTGCCGAAGCGCAGTTTTGCATGCACTGCGGGACCGCCCTGTACCGCACCTGCTCCACCTGCGGCACGAGCAATCCGCCGGATGCGCAATTCTGCCTGCAATGTGGGACGCCGCTGTCGGAGGCCACGCAGGTCGAGCGCCGTGTGTTGAGCGTGCTCTTTGCGGATCTGGTGGCGTCGACGCCCCTGACGGCGGGGCTCGACCCTGAGCGGACCCGCACGATAGTCGGTGGGTACTTCGCCGCCATGCGGCAAGAGGTCGAGCGCCACGGCGGAGTCGTCGAGAAGTTCATCGGTGACGCCGTGATGTCGGTGTTTGGTCTCCCCCAGGCCCACGAGGACGACCCCGAGCGTGCGGTGCGCGCCGCGATGGCGATGCAGGCGCGTATGCCGGCCCTCAACACGCGTCTCGCCGCCGACCTCCACATCCGGATCGGGATCAGCACCGGTGAGGTGGTGGCCGATCCGCGCCGAGTCGCCGCGGGCGAGTTCATGGTCACCGGCGAGGTCGTCAACCTGGCGGCCCGGCTCCAGACTCAGGCGCCGCCCGACGGCATCGTCGTGGACGAGCGCACGTTCGTCGCGACGCGGCCGGCCGTCCAGTACGAACCGCTGCCGGCGACGCAGGGCGAGGACTTCGCCGATCGCGCGCGCTGGAGGCTGACCGGTCTGGCTGAAGGCCCGGCGGGGACGCGGC
>CBRGMJ010000187.1:0-4541 GCA_967797525.1 uncultured bacterium
GGAGACCCACACCCTGGTCAATCCCGACCGGCTGGTGGTCGATCTCCACGGTGGGGCGTTTCGGCCGTCCGACCAGGATCTGCCCGTCGGATACGCGGGGGTCACGCGCATCCGCGCCGCACAGTTTCAGATCAAGCCATATGTCGCGCGGGTGGTGTTCGACCTCAACCACCCGGTCGACGTGCGCATCACGACGGCGGTCGCGACGTTTGCGATGACCCTCGAGGTGACGCCAAAGGCGCTCGCCGCATCTGTCAGACCCGCCGCGCCGGCGGCGCCGGTTCCCCTGCCACCACCGGCCCCGGCGCCCCTGACGCTCGAGGACGGCCGCGATCCCCAGACGTTGCCACCACCGCCGCCGGTCGCACCTGACGTGCCCGCCGACGACGGGACCCTGCGCATCACGCAGGTGCGCATCGAGCAACTCAGCGGACGGTTTCGTATCCTGATCGAGGGCAACAAGACCTTCGAGTACACGGTGCGTGAATTCATCGAGCCCGACCGCCTGGTCATCGACATCGCCGGCGCCGTGTTCACACCGGTGAAACAGGAGATCCCTGTCGCCGGTGCCGTGGTCAGCGAGATCCGGGCGGCCCAGTTCCAGGCCGACCCCGACATCACGCGTGTGGTCGTCGTCCTGCGGCGCAAATCCGCGTATACGGTCGCGCCGGCCGGCGACGGCGGCAGCGTTGTGGCCGTCGAGGTTCCCGAGCCGGGCCTGCGGGCGCACGTGGTCGCGATCGACGCGGGGCACGGCGGAAAAGATATGGGCGCGACCGGTCCGTCGGGATTGCTCGAAAAAGACGTGGTCCTCGACATCGCGCTTCGGGCGCGCGAGCAGCTCGTCCGGGCGGGCATCCGCGTCATCATGACGCGTGAGATCGACGCGTTCGTCGAACTCCCCGACAGACCACGGCTGGCCCAACAACAGGGTGCGACCGTCTACGTAAGCATCCACGCCAACGCCTCCACGCGGCCGGCCGCCAGCGGATCGGAAACGTATTACCTCAGCCCGCAAAGCATGATGCTCGCGCAGATGGTGCAGGAAGAACTCGCGCGGATCAGTGGGTTGCCCAACCGCGGCGTCAAGACCGGCAACTTTCTCGTCTTGCGCGAAAGCGACGTGCCGGCGGTGCTGGTCGAGGTCGCCTACGTGTCCAACCTGGACGACGAGAACCGGCTGCGGACGGTCGTCTTCCGCCAGCGCTTGGCCGAAGCGGTCGTTCGCGGGGTGCAGCGCTTCCTGGCCGTCTACCCGGTGCCCGCGCACTGATGCCGAGAGCCGACGGACGGCAGCCCGACGCGCTGCGGCCGATCCAGATCACCAGGAACTTCATCGCCCACGCCGAGGGATCGGTCTTGATCACGCTGGGGCAGACGCGCGTGATCTGCACCGCGACTGTTGAAGAGCGGCTCCCGCCGTGGCTGCGAGGCGCCGGGCAGGGGTGGATCACCGCCGAGTACAGCATGTTGCCGCGCTCGACGCATGAGCGCACACCGCGCGATCCCGGCCGGCAGGGTGGTAGAGTCCACGAGATCCAGCGGCTGATCGGCCGCGCGCTCCGGTCGGCCGTCGATCTCGACCGGTTGGGCGAGCGGATGGTCACGATCGATTGCGACGTGATCCAGGCGGACGGCGGCACCCGCACCGCCGCGATCACCGGCGCCTTTGTGGCGTTGGTCGACGCGCTGGCTCTGCTGCGGCGAACCAACGTCTTGGCGCGGTGGCCGCTGCGCGACTTTCTCGCCGCCACCAGCGTCGGCATCGTCGACCACGAGATGCTCCTCGACCTCACGTTCACCGAAGACTCGCGCGCCAGGGTCGATTTGAACCTGGTGCTGACCGAGGCGGGGAAGATCGTCGAAGTCCAGGGTACCGCCGAGGGACTCCCGTTCTCGCGGCCGGAACTGCTCACGCTCCTGGCCCTGGGTGAGAAGGGCATTCGATCGCTCATCGAGGCTCAGAAGGCCGCCCTCGCGGACGTGCTCTCGACCCTCCCCACGTAGCGTGGTTCCGATCGTTCTGGCGACGCGCAATCGCGGCAAGGCCCGCGAGATGCAGGCCCTGCTCGTCGGTCTGCCGGTGCGGACACGCACGCTGGATGAGCTGCCCGACGTACCGATCCTTCCCGAAACGGGAGAGACGTTCGAGGCGAATGCTCGGGAGAAGGCGGAGACGGTCGTCCGTCTAACCGGGTGTCTCAGCATTGCCGACGATTCCGGCATCGAGATCGACGCGTTGGGCGGCGGCCCCGGTGTCCAATCGGCGACGTTTCTAGGCCCGTCGGCCACCGATGAGGACCGCAATCTCTGGGTGTTGAGGAAACTCCACGGCGTCGCCGGCGCGCTGCGCACGGCCCGGTACCGCGCCGTGATCGCGGTGGCGGCGCCCGACGGATCAGTCCGCACCTTCGAGGGGATCTGTGAAGGTCGGATCGCCGAGGCGCCCCGGGGCGAGGGCGGCTTCGGCTACGATTCGATCTTCGTCGTGCCGGCCTATGGCCGGACCATGGCCGAACTGCCTGCCGAGATCAAGAACCAGATCAGCCATCGGGCAAAGGCCATCGCGTCTGCGCGCGGCCATCTCGAAGCCCTGGTCCGCCGCGCCGCGAACGACTCGCCCGGCCGCTAACAACTGTCGCGAGGCAGGAAGAGCCGACGCCCTCGACCAAATAGCAGACAGATCGGCTTCGTCTCTTCGGGGTGCTCGATGGACCTCAAGCCATTCCTGCGATACTGGTCGCTCACCTTTGCCGTCTTCGTCTTCTACTTCTTTGCAATGCTGGTCGCCGCGTTGGACGTCTTCGATGAGCTGGCCGAAGCGGCCCGCAAGCGACGTGCCGCCGCGACGGGGCCCGTGCTGGATCCCAACCCGTTCGCCGGGAAGAACGTCGCCGCAACACTGCTGCCCGGTCCGGGACAACGCCTGGATGCGAAGCGCGAGTGGGTGGCGAATCTGGCGAACGCTCTGGTGACCCGGCTGGGCGCCGAGCAGAGGATCAGGACGGTCGTGCTCGAGGATTCGAAGGGACATCCGCTCGTGCACTTCAGCGATGGAAAACGTGTGGAGACCTACCGGGTCGATCGGACGCTCGTCGAGACCGCCATGGCGGGCGACACCGCGAAGGTCGAAGAGGTGAAAGAACTCTTGACCCGCCACGTATCGGCCGATTTTCTCGGCATGGAGTCCATCCGCCCTCCACGGACCACCGAGCTCGCCCGCGAGGCCGCCCCCAAGGGTAGTGCGTCGCCCGCGGCGCAGGCCACACCCGCGGGATCGCCGATACCGGCCGTTCCCTCGGCACCGGCTGCCCCCGCAGCGGCGGCCGCGGCCCCATCAGGCGAACCGCAGATGAGCCGGGAGGAACGTCTGGCGGCGGCGAGGGCGAAGGCCGAGGCGCTCAAGAAGGCTCGGGAACAGAATCCGCCGACCTAGAGAATACCGCCGGAGTCGTGCTGCAGCAGGGCTCGGCGGGCGAGCGGGACGGGGGGCGCGCCCAAGCTGAGCAGCCGATCGTGGAACTCGCGCGGCGAGAACGCCGCGCCGCGCTCGGCCCGATAGTCGGCTCGCAGCCGGCGCACCATGAACTTCCCCAATGTGTAGTTCAAGTAGCCGGGGTCGAACGTACCGCGAATGGCCTCTTTGCGCGCCGGCACGTGCGCCATGAACGCCCGCGTCTGAAACATCCGCGTCGCGTCATCCACGGTCATCTCACCCGTGTGCATCCGGATGGCGGCCAGATACCGCACCTGCCGCACCAGCGCCTCCGCCAGGAACGCCAACCGGAACTGGGGTGTGGGGTCGACGCCCTCGTCCACCATCATCTCCTCAGCGTAGTGGGCCCATCCCTCGACAAACGAGTACGACGCCATGACCTTGCGGATCATCGAGGACGCGTCACGGACGTGCATGAAATGGACGAAGTGTCCCGGGTAGGCCTCGTGGATGCTCACATCCTTGAGCGTCGCGTAGTCGAACTTCGTCAGCCATTCTTCGCGCTCGTGAGGAGGCCAGTGAGGCTCAGGGGGTGAGACATAATAGTACGATTCCGTAGCAAATTCCTCGAAGGGCCCGGCGGTGTCCATCATCGCAAAGGCCCACCGGGCAAACGAGGGTGTCTCCGCGACGATCGGGCGCACGTCGCCGGGGAGCGAGACAAGGTTCCGCTCTGCCAGAAACCGCCGCAAGTCCTCGAGCATCCCCGCGGTTTCGGGGATGAGCGTCTCGGCGCTGGGATGGTGCGTCCCGAGCGACGCCATGACCTCGCTGGGGCTGGCGCGGGGGTCGATGCGCCCCGCCGTCTCGCGAACGGCTTCCGTCAGCCGCGCGAGTTCGCCCTCGCCCAGATCGATGAGCCTTGCGAGGGGGGTCTCAACCATCTCGCTGCACCGCAGCATCTCGGCGAAGGTCGTCGGACCAATTGCGAACTCATCAACTGCTCTCGCGGCCGAGTCGTCGAGGAACGCCACATAACCTCGAATCGCAATGACTGCCGCAGATGCCGCCGACAACGCTCCGACGCCGACGGCGTTGACCGCCT
>CBRGMJ010000188.1:0-4512 GCA_967797525.1 uncultured bacterium
CGCAGTCGGGCCTCAGCCTTCTCGACAGCCGGTCGCTGGCGGCATTCGCCGGCATTACGGTCGGGGTGGCCGCCGGTTACAACGGTGGATGGATCGACGGGGTCGTGATGCGGGTCGTCGACGTGCTGCTGGCGTTCCCGGCGTTCCTGCTGGGGCTCGCCCTGATGGCCGCGGTCGGTCCAAGCCTGACAAACATCGTCGCGGTGCTGGCCTTCACCAGGGTGCCGCGCTTCGCCCGTCTGCTCCGTGGTGCGACCCTCGGGCTAAAGACGGCCGAATACGTCGCCGCGGCGCGCGCCGCCGGGTCCACGGGTGGCCGCATCATCCTCAGGCATATCCTACCCAACTGTCTGGGTCCGGCGTTGGTCTTCATCAGCCTGGACCTGGGCGCCATCGTGACATCGCTGGCCGGGCTGTCGTTTCTGGGTGTGGGGCTCCAGCCGCCGGCCCCCGACTGGGGGATCATGCTCACCGATGGGCGAAAGTTCCTGCAGACGGCGCCGTGGGTGGCGTTGTTCCCCGGCGCGGCGATCACGCTCACGGTCATGGCGTTCAATTTCATCGGCGACGGGGTCAGGGATTCACTGGATCCGCGGTCGATCCGGTAAGCTGCGAGGACGGACTCGCTGGTGGGAGGCAGGTAACATGAGACGACAGCTCTGGATTCTGCTTGTCGTGGGTGGGCTGCTAGCGCCCGTCTATCCGGTGCACAGCGCGCCGGGTGCCAGAAACACGCTCGTGATCGGTGCGGCGAAGGACATCATCTCCCCCGATCCCTACCGGACGAACGACGCAGATTCGTCCTATGTGTATCAACTCATCTTCGATCCGCTGGTGATGATTGCGCCTGACGGCCGACCGAGGCCGATGCTGGCCGAGCGTTGGGACGTCTCGCCCGACGGGCTCACCTACACCTTCCACCTGCGCAAGGGCGTGAAGTTCCACAACGGCGATGAGATGACCGCCGACGACGTCGTCTTCTCCCTGCGCCGGGCCTTCGATCCGGCCAACGCCTTCGGGCGGAAGGCCGAGAACATCCGCGTGATCAAGAGTTACACGGCACAGGGGCGCGACCGGGTTGACATGACCCTCGAATTCCCTTTCGCGCCGTTCCCCGCAGCGTTGTCGTCGCTGTTCATCGTGCCGCGCAAGGCCGTCGAGACGGCGGGCACGGGGTTCGAGAAGCAGCCGGTGGGTACGGGGCCGTTCAAGCTCACCGAGTGGGTCATCAACAACCGCGTCGTCCTGGAGGCCAACCGGGACTACTGGTTGAAGCGGCCGGCGCTGGAACGGGTGATCTTCCGGCCGATCCCCGACAGCAGCACCGCGGCTGCGGCGCTCCAGACCGGCGACGTAGATGTGACGGCCACCGTGACCGCGGCCAGCCTCCCGGTCCTCAAGGCTGACCCATCCATCGAGATCGCGCGCGCGCCGGCGAACAGCTATGTCTTTCTGGGGTTCCGGATGCTGAGGGCGCCGTTCACCGACCAGCGCTTCCGCCGCGCGGTGTACATGTCCCTCAACTGGGACGCGGCCATCAAGACAGTGGTTCCACCCGAGCTGGGCTCTCGGGCCTACGGCACTGTGCCGCCCGGTCTGTGGCCGAGAGACGATGAGGCCCTCCAGGAGATGGCGCTCAAGGAGAATGACGCCCAGGCCAAGGGGATCTTTCAGACCCTGCTGCAAGAGGGCGCGATGCCGCGTGACTTCAGAGTCATCGTGGCGCCGCCGCCGGACGACACCCGCATCAAGCTGGCCGAGATCCTGGTCGTCAACTTGAGAGAGAACGGTGTGAACGCCGAGGTCGTCCGCGTGGAGTGGGCCACGTACGTGAACTACATTCAGGCCGACACCATGGTCATCTACATGTTGGGGACGATCCCGGCCTTCCCGGACCCCGATGCCAACCTGCGATGGCTCTTCGGGTCGGCCGGACAGCAGGCGAAGTTCCTCAATCTCAAAGACACGGCACTGGACGATCAGCTGCAGGCCGCCCAGCGCAACCGCAACCAGCGCGAGCGTGAGGGGATGTACCGGCAGATCCAGCGGGACATGATGCAGAGGACGTACCATATCCCAATGTACTATCTGAACAACGTCATCGCGTATCGAAAGCCGGTAAAAGGTCTTAAGCCGACCCAATACTGGAGGTGGGAGCTTGTGACGCCTTGGAACATGGTATCGGTGGACCGATGAACGGGATGATCGTCGCACCCGAGCCGCTGGCCGCGCAGGCCGGCGTCGAAGCGTTTCGCCGCGGCGGGAACGCGGCCGACGCCGCGGTCGCCGCGGCCTTCGCACAGGGCGTCGTCGACCCGTTGATGTGCGGGCTCGGCGGCACGGCCGCAGGCGTGGTCCGCGACGGCCGGACCGGCGCCATCGCGACACTCGACGCGTCGTCGACGATCGGCTCGGTGCCGCCGCCGGAGGCGTTTAGAACAGGCTACAAGGCACGGACGGAGACAGTTGGTCGCTACGTCGTCGAAGGTGAGATCAACCAAACAGGTTATCAGTCCATCATGGTGCCCGGGTTCGTGCGCGCCACGCACACGCTGTTCGAACGATGGGGCAGCGGCCGCGTGGCCTGGGCCGACCTGCTCGCGCCGGCGATCCGTCTGGCCGACGAGGGTTTCGACATCTACCCCTACGTTGCGGGTTTCTGGGCCAACACCGAGGATCGGCCCGGGTACCCCGGGCTCATTCGCACGCTGACGCGGACCGCGGCATGCGCGGCCATCTTCCTCAACCAGGGGCGCGCGTGGCGCGACGGCGAGCGCATGGTGCAGCCCGACCTGGCGCGCACGCTCAAGCGGCTCGCGTCTGAAGGTCCCCAGGATTTCTACACCGGCGAGATTGCGCGCCGGATGGTCGATGACATCCGCGCCCACGGCGGTCTCGTCACCGCCGATGATTTGGGGGGATTCACCGCAGATGTTGGCGCGCCGGTCGAGGGCTCGTATCGCGGCCACCGCGTGTTCGCGGCACCGCCCCCCACCAGCGGCGTGCAGCTGATCGAGATGCTCCAGGTGGTCGAGCAATTGTCGGTCGGTTCGCTGGGACACAACAGCGCCGACTATCTCGACACCGTCGCGCAGGTCATGATCGCGACGTTCCTGGAGCAGGTCGTGCTCAAGGGCGACCCACCTCACACGATCGCCACGCGTTTTATCCAGCACGGTCTGTCACAGGATCATGCGAAGGCGCTGGCCGAACAAGTGCGGCAGCGCGTGCCGCGCACCGGCATCGCGGCTGCCCCCGACGTCGGGACGACGCACGTCTCGGTCGCGGACTCGGGCGGCACCCTCGTCGCGCTCACGCACTCGACCGGGTCGCTCGGCGCCTCGGGGGTCGTCACCCCCGGCCTCGGATTCATGTACAACAACTTCCTCGGCCACTTCCACCCGCTGCCGGGATTCCCGGACTCGATGGTGCCGGGCAAGCGCGGCGGCGGCGGTCTGCCGGCGATCGTCCTGCGAGACGAGACGCCGTACATCGTCATCGGGGCGCCAGGCGGGAGCCGGTTGATTACGTCGGTGTTCCAGACGCTGCTCAACACCCTCGAGTTCGGCCTGGGGATGGCGGACGCGGTGACGCAGCCGCGGTTTCATGCGGAAGAACCGGGGCTGCTCTTTGCGGAGCCTGCGATCCCCGATGCAACTGTCGATGAGGTGGTCCGGCGCGGTTTTCGCGTCGTACGGAGCACGTACATGTCGCGGGTGCAGGCCATCCGTTTGGGTGCCGGCGGGCACGCGATGGAGGCCGGGGCGGATCCCCGCGGCGGGGCCGGCATGGGGGTCTTCAACGGGTAGGCGCGTCTATTTCGGATAGATCAGGCCGCGCATCGCGATGATGTCGGCGACTCGCTCTCCCTTTGCCATGCGCGCCCGAATGTCGGCTTCCTTCCTGCTCACGGCCTGGACCCCGATCACCACCTCGGCCAGGTTGCCCCGAGGGATGACGGCGACCCCGTCGCCGGTCGCGACGACGACGTCGCCGGGGCGCACCACGACACCGCCGCAGGCGATCTCGACCTGCGTGGACCCCACACGCCGGTTTGTCCCGACACGGGGCGTCACCGCGCGCGCAAAGACTGGAAACCGCAGCTCGTCCAGCCCCTCGGCGTCGCGCACCGCCGCGTCGGCCACGACGCCGGCCAGACCGCGCGACTTCGCCTCGGTCGCCATCAGTTCGCCAAACATCGCGCCCGTCGCATCACCGCCGCCGTCGACGACGATGACCGACCCCGGAGGCGCTTCGAGCAGCGCCTTGTGCACCGTGATGATGCTCCCGGGATAACACCGCGCGGTGTACGCCGGGCCGCACAGCCGCGCCCCGCGCCACACGGGTTTGATCTCCGCGGCCATGACGCCGGTCGATCCCTGCGCGTCGCTGATCCAGGCCGGTGAGACGGTCTTCAAAAGTGTGATCGCCTCGGCCGTTGCACCGGTGAGTTCGTAGAGTTCCATTCGAACCTGCCTCCTCTAGAGTCGCAGTCGTGGATCGAGCGCGTCG
>CBRGMJ010000189.1:0-4480 GCA_967797525.1 uncultured bacterium
TTCGCGCGGTAGAGCGCCACGGTATCGGCGAGCCGGCGCTGCAGGTGCCCCCGGCGGAGCAGTTCGGCCGCAATCGCCTGCGTGAACGACGGGCTGCAGAGATCCATGGCCTGCTTGGCGGTGACGCACTGCGAGATCACCGGCTCGGGACCGGCGACCCAAGCAATACGCAGACCCGGCGCCAGCGTCTTGCTGAACGTCGACAGGTAGATCGTGCGGGCGCTATCATCCAGCGCGTAGATCGGCGGGGGTGCCGTGCCGACAAACCGCATCTCGCGGTACGGGTTGTCCTCCACCACCAGCGTGCCGAACTCGCGCGCCAGGTCGAGCGCTCGCTCTCGCCGCTCGCGCGTCCAGGTGATACCGGATGGGTTCTGGAAATCGGGGACGGCATACAGAAACTTGGGCTTCCGGCCCTCGCGGCGCAGTCTCATCAGCAGATCGGCCAAGTGGACGACGTCGATGCCGTCTTCATCCTGGGGTACTCCCACAAGGTCGGCGCCGTAGGTACGGAACGCCTGCAGCCCGCCCAGATACGACGGGAGTTCGACCACCACGACGTCACCGGGATCGAGAAACACCTTGCCGATCAGGTCAAGCGCCTGTTGCGACCCGGTCGTGATCAGGATGTTGTCCCGCGCGGCGGTAATCCCGTCCTTCGCCATCCATGGGACAAGGGCGTCGCGCAGATTCGGATCGCCTTCCGTAGGGCCGTACTGGAGCGCCAGCGCCGCGTCTGTGGCTAGCACGTCCTGCGTCACCTCGCGCAGTTCGGCCACCGGGAACGTGGCCGGATCCGGGAATCCCCCCGCAAAGGAAATCACGGCCTTGCCCGTGCGCGACAACTTCAGCAGCTCGCGGATCAGTGACCGTTCCATATCTCGCGTGTGTGTAGCGTAGAAAGCCGTGTAATCGATCATGCCCGCCTCCCGGAATCCTCATCCTCTCTTTTCCACAAAGGCCCGTGCCAGGCCTGCGAACTCATCTACTGAGAGACTCTCGCCGCGGCGGCGAGGGTCGATGCCGGCCGCCCGGCACCACGTCTCGACCGCGGCGGCCGTCAGCCCGTCGCCCACACGCTGCAGGGCGCTCCGCAACATCTTGCGCCGCTGCCCAAACGCGGCGCGTGTGACCGCCCGAAGCACCGGCATCTGCGCCTTGGAGAGGATCGGCCGATCATAGACCTCCAGTGTCACCACCGCCGAGCGTACTTTAGGTGGGGGGAAGAAGGCGGACGGGGGAACGCGCATGGCCACCTTGGGATGGGCCTGCGATTGCACCGCGACCGACAGCAGACCGTAGCGCTTGCCGCCCGATCTGGCCACGATGCGGTCGGCGACTTCCTCCTGCACCATCACGACCAGCCGCCGACCGACCTGTTCGTCCAATAGTTTGATCAACAGCGGCGAGGCGATCGAGTACGGCAGGTTGGCTACAACCTTCGTGGGCGCGGCCGGCAACGCCTCGATCGGCAGGTCCATCGCGTCGGCGTGGATGATGTGGACGCCGGGGTACGGCGCGCACGCCGCACGGAGCGCCGGGACGAACCGGGCATCGACCTCCACAGCCACGACACGCGCGCCGGTGCGTGCCAGCGCCACGCTCAGCGTCCCAATCCCGGCGCCCACTTCCAGCACGACGTCGTGTGCCCCGACGTCCGCGACGTCGATGAGCTTGTCGAGCACCCGGCGGTTGACGAGGAAATGCTGGCCCCGCGAGGGCCGCAGCCGCAGGCCCGCGGCCGCGAGCGCGGCACGCACTCCGGCCGGCGTGGCCAGCTCAGGGTCCGACGGCCCGGTGACCCTGGCGTCTGGCGGCAAGGCGCGGTCTAACGCTGCCCCGGGGTGGAGAGGATGTACACTCTCACCACCCGCCGCCCGAAGTTCAGGGCCTCGCGGATGGTGTTATAACCGAGGTCGATGCGATGGCCCACGATCGCGCCACCGGTGTCGCCGGCGATCGCGCGGCCGTAGCCTTCAATGAACAGCTCCGTCCGATACGGGATCACCGTGGGATCGATGGCCACGACGCCATAGCCGGCCTTCATCCCGATCGACGTGATATCGTTGGTCCCCGGCCCATCCCACGGCGCGTAGGCCGTCGCTTCCATCATCAGGATTTCCTTGCCGGCGAACGGCCCGCGGCTCGCCCAGACCCGGCGGGTACCAATTTGTAAAATTCGGTCCTGCGGCGGGTTGATGACAATCCTCGCGACCACCTGCCGTTCGATCACCACACCATCGGCGGTCGTCGTGGCGATCTGACGCAGCCTCGTGCCCGGACGGCCGGGCTGGAGCACTCGCGTCACACCGCGCGGCAACGACGCATCCGGCCGTGCCACCTGCGCGTACGGCACGCGTTCGGGTTCGCTCGTGATCTTCGTTTCGATGCGCACGATGCGCACGACCGCCCCGGCCCACACGGCATCATACGGCGAGGGGTACACACGATCGCGCGCCCGCACCACGACGCCCCCGGGGTGCCCCGCGAGAAACCCATCGACCGTCGTTGCGACGGTCATCACGGCGCGCTGCCGCCCATCGGCGATCAGAGTGACCGGAAACGCGCGCTCGTGCACGATGTGCATGCCGTTGGCGAGCCGCGTCGATGAGGCCGGCGTGACGCGGTCTACCGGGGCGGGGGTGACACCGAGATCCGACAGCACCTCGCCGACTGTCGAACGAAACGTCGCGACCCTGTGCAGGCCCGACGCGGTCTCGACGACAACAGCCTTGGGCAGACCGGCCACCGCGCCGGCGCCGAGCGAGCTGACGCCCATAATGAGAAGCAGTGCGAATCCGGGAAACCGGAGCACACGCATCTCGCCACCCCCTTTGGTCAACGGAGCGGTACAGGACGTACGTGCCGGAAAAAATGGATCGGGGCCAGATTGACTGGAGGATAACCCTGCCGGCAGCAAGGTCGTCACTCCGAAACATTTTTAAGATTGCGGAAACACCCGTAGTATACACGATCGCGCGATCAAATACCAGATGAAAAATCTGGAACAACGCGGTCGACGTGCTAGCGTGTCGGAGATTGATCCACGCCGTCGGGCTCCCATGCCGGACGCGTCACGGCCGGTACGCGAGCAATCGGTCGGCAGCCTCGTGCGGGTCGAGTTCGCCAGCAGCGACGCGCTCAACCAGCGTATCCAACGCCGCCGCGACGGCCCCGTCGAGATACAGCGCGCGCAGTCGCGTCTCGGCGATCCGCACGATCTCTCGGCGCCAGCGCGATTGCCGGCGCGCCGCCAGGCCGCCGGTCGCATCCAGATGCCGGCGGTGATCGGTCATCGCCGCCAGCACATCCTGCACACCCTTCCCTGTCGTCGCGATCGACGTCAAGACCGGAGGATGCCATGCCGCCTGCGCGGCGAGACCGAGGGCCATCTTGAGTTCCGTCATCGCGCGATCAACGTCGGGTCGATCGGCCTTGTTGACGACGAACACATCGCCGATCTCCATGATGCCTGCCTTCAGGGATTGGACGCCGTCACCCAGACCCGGGATCGTGACGACAACGATGGTGTCCGCGGCGGACACCACGTCGACCTCTGCCTGCCCCGTGCCCACCGTTTCGATGAACACCACCGCGGCGCCCCACGCGTCCAGCACCGAGACCGCCTGCGACGTGTGCGGCGCGAGACCACCTAGGCTACCGCGCGTCGCCATCGAGCGGACGAAGACCTCGGGATCAGTGCTGTGGTCCTGCATGCGGATCCGGTCTCCCAGGAGGGCCCCGCCGGTGAAGGGGCTAGTGGGATCGACCGCGACGACCCCGACGCGCCGCCCCTGCGCGCGTAGCCCACGGACTGCCGCGTCGACGAGGGTGCTCTTGCCAGAGCCCGGCGGTCCGGTGATTCCGACGATGTGTGCCCGGCCGGTGTGAGAAAACAGGGCTCGGAGGGCGACGGAGGCGCTGTCGCCGTCGTTTTCGATCACCGAGATCAGGCGCGCCGCGGCCAGGGACGAGCCTGCGACGACCTCGGCGACCAGGTCGCGGCTACGAGGTGTAGACATCTTCGAGTAGAATAACAGGCCCGCGCCGGGTGCTCCAGAGAGGTCTATGGGCCCGCCCGCCGGGGGTACGTATTCTGACGTGAGCGCCACAACGCAGGGCTCTCTCCGCGTGCTTGATCGTCTCCTCAACCCGGCAAACCGACCGGGTCTGGAGGCCACCGAGCACTTCATGTCGTGGTTGCGATTTGGCATCAGCGCGCTCGGGGCAGGGGCGTATCTGCTCTCGCTTCCGTACTTCCAGCCCGTGGATGTCGGCGTCCAGATCCTGATTGGCGTCGCGTTTCTCTACTCCATTCCCCATATCTTCATCCAGCCGGGCCAGGCGACGCGGTGGACACGCGCACGCATCCTCTTCAACACGATCCTGGATTTCGTGCTGGCGACCTCGGCCGTGGCGATGACGGGTGGGATCAACAGCGGGCTGACCTGTCTGTTTCCCCTCACGATCGTCGGCAACG
>CBRGMJ010000190.1:0-4468 GCA_967797525.1 uncultured bacterium
GCTGACCCCATACATTGTTGACGTGGTGCCGGCGCTCGCGAGAGCGGCGACGCCGATGCGCGAGATCGTCTTTGGGGCGCTGCTGATCGCGCTCTTGATCTGGGAGCCGGGCGGTCTCGCGATGCTGTTTCGCAAGCTCAAACGCAATCTGGATCTCTGGCCATTTCCGCATTAGACGCGTTGTTCGTCACGCCAACCATCGCTTGCGGCGCTTGTAGCTCTTGACCTCCGTGTAGCGGCGGCGGCCCGTCTTGCTCATCCCGAGATAGAACTCCTTGACGTCCGCGTCGTCGCGGAGGCGCGCCGCCGGGCCGTCCAGCACGATCTTGCCGTTCTCCATCACGTACCCGTACTCGGCGAGCTGCAGCGCCATCCTCGCGTTCTGCTCGACCAGAAAGATCGTCAATCCCTGGTCGGCATTGAGGCGCTGCACCAGCCCAAAGATCTCGTGCGCGACGATCGGGGCCAGCCCCAGGCTGGGTTCATCCAGCAGCAGAATCTTCGGTCGGGCCATCATCGCGCAGCCGATCGCCAGCATCTGCTGCTCGCCGCCCGACAGATACCCCGCCCGCACGCGGCGACGCTCCTTGAGCCGGGGAAAGTACGAGTACACGCCGTCCATGGTGTCGCGCGCACCGGCCGGATGCACCGACGCGCCCACCAGCAGGTTCTCTTCGGCGGTCAACTCCTCGAACAACCGCCGCCCTTCCCGCACCATCACGATGCCGCGTCGGGCGACATCTTCGGGGAGCGAGTTCTGGATGTCCAGCCCGGCGAGCTGGACCGTGCCGCGTCTGACCTCTCCGCGCTCCAGCCGGATCAAGCCGGAGATCGCCTTGAGCGTCGTCGTCTTCCCAGCGCCGTTGGCGCCGATGAGCGCGGTGATCTTCCCGGTCGGGACGGTCAGCGACACGCCCTTGAGCACGAGGATCGTCCCCCAGAAGACGACCTCGATGTTGTTGAGGGTCAACACGGTCGGCCCTCGCGGACGCTCCCGCTCAGCGCGCGGGTCCTAGCGGTCGAATGACCAATTGTACGCGTAGATCAACGCATCCCGGATACCCAGCGGCGAGAACCCCTTGAGTTTCGACGAGATCGCCCGGAGTTCGATCGGGTAGAAGAGGGGCACCTCCGGTACGTCCTCGGTGAACATCCGCTGGAGCCGCGTGTAGAGATCCTTCTGCCTGCCCACGCTCGTCGCGCTCCGACCTTCGACGAACAACCGGTCGGCCGCCGCGTTGCAGTACGCGCCCGTGTTGTTGCCGCTGTCCTTCGCCGCGCAGCCGTAGTAGTTGTACAGGTCTGGGGTTGGCGGGGTGACCCAGAAGTGAATCAGCATCTGCGAAGCGTTGGGACCGCTACGGTTGTCGCGGCGGTCCCGGATGAACACCGAGAACTCCGCCGCTTCGAGTTGCGGATCCAGACCCAGGTTCTTGTAATACTGCTGCGCCAGCACCCCGATCTGTTCAAAACTCGGGTTGCCCTTCAGGGTTGTGAGCAGGAACCGGAACGGCTTCCCGTCCCTCTCGAGGACGCCCGAGGCGCCGGGTTTCCACCCCGCCTCGGCCAGCAGGGTCCGCGCCCGCTGGGGATCGTACGGAAACTCCTCGGTCTCGACGTAGTAGTCCCGCAGGAACGGGTTCCACGGATGTGAGGCCAGCTTTGCTTTCCCGGCCATGATGCCCGACACCAGGGCCTGCCGATTGATGCCCAACGTCAGCGCCAGCCGGACCTTGCGGTCCTGGAACAGCGGGTTGTTCTTGTTCAGCGAGAGGTAGTAGAAGTTGATCTGGTTGCCCTCATTGATGACGATCCCGGGTTGCCCTTCGAGCGCCTTCAGATTGAACGGCTCGATCCAGACGAAGTTCAACTCACCCGTGCGCAGTTGGGCGATCTGGACGTTCTGGTCGGGGATGATCTTGAACGTCATCGCGTCGATCTTGGGCCGGCCCAGGTAGAAGTCAGGATTCGCCACCACCGTGACGTGGCTGCCGGAGCGGACTTCCTGGATTTTGAAGGGACCGGGGCCGACCGGGCGCTGTTTCGTAAACGACGGGAAGTTGTTGACGTCCTGCCCCTGCAGGATGTGCTTGGGCACAATGCCCATGTTGTATCCGAGGAACACGGCCAGTGGCGAGAACGGCTCCTTCAGGACAAACTGCACCTCGTTGGGACCGGTGACCTTGATGTCTCTGACCGACGTCAGGTTTGAGCGCCAGCGGCTGCCCGTCTTGGGCTCGAGGATGAGATCCATCGTGAACTTGACGTCCTCAGCCGTGAACGGCTGACCGTCGTGCCACTTCACGTTGCGCCGCAGCCTGAACGTCCAGACGAGACCGTCGGGCGACACCGACCACGATTCGGCCAGGTCCGGCACCGGCGACTGGGTCCGCTCGTCGGGTTTGGTGAGGCCGTTGAACAGCACCTTGTTCACCATGACGGACGCGGTGTCGTGCCCAACCACACTCACCATGGTGGGATCGGTCTGAATCGGCATGAGGAACTGTCCGCCGGTCTGCGCGGGCGCAGAACCGCCGGGCGTACTGAGCGCCAGCGCGATCGTCACGCCCACGAACAGCACGGCGACACCTCGATAGGCACCACAGAAGCGCAGCATCTCTGACCCTCCCCTTCGAGCCGCGATGTGACCCCGTGCCCCGGACCTTCGCTTCCCTCGAGACAGTTCCTCTCGCCAGGCGCGCGCTACGGACCCCGCTGCGGGTCCAGCGCGTCCCGCAGCCCATTGCCGAGGAAGTTGTATGCGAGTACCGTCACCAGGATCATCGTGCCCGGGTAGACGGCCAGCAGCGGCGCGGTGTACAGGTAGTTCTGCGAATTGCTCAGCATGTTGCCCCACGACGGAATCGGGAGCTGGATACCCAGCCCCAGGTAACTGATCGCCGATTCGGTCAAGATCGCAAACGCCACGCCGAGCGTCGCGGTGACGATGATCGACGGCAGGGTGTGAGGCAGCAGGTGACGCCACATAATGATGATGTCCTTCACGCCCAGCGCCCTGGCGGCTTCGACGAAGTCCTGCGCCTTCCAACGCAGAAACTCGCCGCGCACCAGACGCGCCAGGTTCATCCACGACGTGATCCCGACCACCACGATCACCGAGACCAGCGACCCACCAAAGACCGCCAGGATCACCAGCAGGAGGAAGAACGTCGGGAGCGCCATGAACCCATCGGTGAGACGCATGAGGATCGAATCGGTGGACCCGCCGAAGTACCCCGAGAGCGCGCCCACGACCGTCCCGAGCGTGACGGAGATCAACACCGATACCACGCCCACGGCCAGGGACACCCGTCCCCCGTAGAGGAGGCGGGCGAGCACGTCGCGGCCGCTTTCGTCGGTGCCCAACGGGTGACCCGGGCCTGGCGGACGCAGCGTGGCCAGGGGGTCGACCTCGAACGGTGACTGAGACATCACCGGCGGCCCCGCGGCCGACGCCACGTGGATGACCGCGAGCACCGACAGGCTGATCACGGCCAGCCGGTTGCGGGTGAACCGGCGTCGCGCGCGCACCCACGGGGTGTCGACGCCTCGGGCCGGCGCACGCACCATCATCTGCGCCGTGGTCACCGTTCTTCCCCGCCCCCGACCTTCACCCTGGGATCGAAGAGGCCGTAGGCGACATCCACGAGGAGGTTGCTCGCGATCACGGCCAGCGCAAAGACGACGGTGATGCCCATCACCAGGGGATAGTCGCGTTTGAAGGCCGCTTCGACCGCCAGCCGCCCCATCCCCGGCCAGGAGAAGATCGTCTCGGTGATCGCTGCCCCTCCGACCAGACGAGGGATCAGCAGGCCGATGACCGTGATCACCGGTATCAACCCATTGCGAAGGACATGCCGGGCGAGCACGACGCTTTCCCGCAAGCCCTTGGCGCGCGCGGTCCGCACCAAGTCCTTCCGCATGACTTCGAGCATGCTGGTGCGCGTATAACTCGCGACCTGTGCCAGGTAGACCAGCGAGAGGACAGCCACGGGCATCGCCAAGTGCCTGAGCAGGTCCACCACGGAGAACCCCGCCCCGACCGTGACCATGCCCGATGAGGGCAGCAGACGCCAACGCACGGAGAACAGAAGAATCAGGATGATCCCCAGCCAGAATGACGGCACGGACACGCCAAACACGCTCACGCCGGTCGCCGAGTAGTCGATCCACGAGTTAGGCCGCCGGGAGGCCGCGATGCCGAGGGGAACGCCGATGACGATCGCCAGACCCAACGACACCGACGCCAGGATGAGCGTGGCCGGGAGGCGCTCCAAGATCAGATCGAGCACGGGCCGCTGCTGATTGAACGACCGGCCGAAGTCTCCGCGCAGCACCGCGCCGAACCACCGGACGAATTGGACGTGCAGCGGCTGGTCCAGCCCCAGGTTGTGGATGATGTACTGGCGGTCCGCCGGTGGGAGGTCGCCCGCAAAAAGCACGTCGGGGCCGCCGGGCGACAGGTGGA
>CBRGMJ010000191.1:0-4434 GCA_967797525.1 uncultured bacterium
TGACCTCGCTGCAGGCGGACGGGTTCGTCGTCAAACAGGGCCTCCGCGCGGGCGTACGGCGTCCGAGCGTCACGTACACCCTGACCACCGCTGCTGACGCGCTCTTCCCCAAGGCGTACGAGGAGTTCGCATCGACCATACTGGCGGAGTTCACACGCAACGGTGCTGCCGATATCAAGCGGGTGCTCAGGCGGATCGGCGACCAGTGGATCGCGCGTGACCTGCCGCGCGTTGAGGGCGCGTCGGGGAAGGAGCGACTGGAGCGCGTCAAAGCGATCCTGGTTGAGCGCGGTTTCATGCCGGCCTTCGAGCGGACCCGCGAGGGGTACACGCTCCGCGAGCACAATTGCCCGGTGATGCGGTTGGCATTCGAGCATGTCGAGATCTGCGATATGATCCATCGCTGGCTGGAAGCGCTGTTTGGGGCGCCGCTCAAGCGGGTACAGTGTCTGCGGCAGGGCGACCCGTTTTCCGCCTACACGATCAAGGTCGTTCCGGGTGCATCGCGATGAGCCACTATCGGTATGTGATCATTGGTGGAGGCATGACCGGAGACGCCGCGGTGCGCGGCATCCGAGAGGAGGATCACACCGGGACCATCGGCATGATCAGCGCCGACTCGCGCCCTCCGTACAATCGGCCACCGCTTTCGAAGTCGTTGTGGAAGGGACAGTCGGTCGACAAGGTCTGGCGACACACAGAGAGCCTGGGCGTGGACATGCTCCTGGGCCGGACCGCCTCGACTCTGGACCCGGCCGGGCGGCGCGTGGTCGATGATCGGGGCACGGCCCACACCTTCGAAAAACTCCTCCTCGCCACCGGCGGCACACCCCGGCGGCTTTCCTTCGGCGGCGATCACGTCCTCTATTTTCGCTCACTCAACGACTACGAACGGCTCCGCGGGTTGGCCGATCGCGGCCGGAGGTTTGCCGTGATTGGGGGTGGGTTTATCGGGTCGGAGATTGCGGCGGCCCTCGCGATGAACGGCAAAGACGTCGCGATGCTGTTTCCCGACGAAGGGATAGGGGCGCGCATCTTCCCGGCCGGCCTCTCGAAGTCGCTGAACGAGTATTATCGGTTGAAGGGTGTGGACGTCTTGGCGGGTGAGACCGTGGTCGATCTGGAGACGCAGGGAGACGTTCGGCGGCTCAAGACGAAGAGCGGGCGGCGGATTGAAGCCGATGGCGCCGTCGCGGGTATCGGCATCCAGCCCAATACAGATCTCGCGCAGGCGGCCGGCCTGCGCGTCGACAACGGCATCCTCGTGGATGAGTTTCTCAACGCCGGGCACCCTGATATCTACGCGGCCGGTGATGTTGCACGCTTCTACAACCCGGCGCTGGGAACCCGCATGCGCGTCGAGCATGAGGACAACGCGAACACGATGGGCAAGACCGCCGGCGTGAACATGGCCGGTCGCGCGACGCCCTACCATCATCTCCCGTTTTTCTATTCGGATCTGTTCGATATGGGATACGAGGCCGTCGGCGAGCTGGATCAGCGGCTGACGGTCGTCGAGGATTGGAAGAAACCGTTTGAGGAAGGCGTTGTCTATTACCTCCGGGACGGACGGGTCCGGGGCGTGCTGCTGTGGAACGTGTGGGGTCAGGTTGACCGGGCCCGGGCCCTGATCGCCGACCCGGGCCCACTCGAGCCGGCGGACGTGAAGGGGCGGATTCCATCATGATGAGTGACGACGTGAAATCGCGGTTGGTGGAGTCGGAGCCGGGCGCCCCATTCGAGGACGGCCCGGTGCTCAGCAGCAGCTGCAAGCGTCAGGTCGCAAACGCCGTCTCGCACATCCTGCAGGCAGTGGGAGAAGACCCAGCCCGTCAAGGGCTGGCCAAGACGCCGGCACGCGTCGCCCGGATGTATGACGAACTGCTCGTGGGCTATACGCAGGATCCGGCCGACGTGCTCAACGGCGCCCTGTTCGACGTCGAGTACGACGAGATGGTCACCGTCAGCGACATCGAGTTCTACAGCATGTGTGAGCACCATCTGTTGCCGTTCGTCGGGCGCGTCCACGTGGCGTATCTGCCGGACAGGCGCATTGTCGGTCTTTCAAAGATCCCACGCATCGTGGACGTGTTCGCGCGACGCCTCCAGGTGCAGGAGCGGATGACACGCCAGATCGCGGATTTCCTGCAGGATTTGATCCGTCCGAAAGGCGTTGCCGTCATTGCCGATGCGATGCACATGTGCATGATGGTGCGCGGGGTCAAGAAAACACACGCGCGCGTGCGCACCAGCGCGCTCACCGGCGCCTTCAAAGACGATGCGACGACCCGCGACGAGTTTCTCAACCGCATCAGCCTGGGCGGGGGACCCAACTACCTGGTGTAGCGATGGACCTACGCGGGCGCGTCGCTGTGGTCACCGGTGGTGGCGTGCGCGTAGGCCGCGCGCTGGTCCTGGCGCTCGCCCGTCACGGCGTGCGGGTGGTAGTCCATCATGGGCGCTCCGCGGGCCCCGCCGAGCACACGGCGACAGAAGCTCGGAGCCTCGGGACAGATGCGGTGACGCTTCAGGCCGACCTCGTCGACGAAGCGGCCACGCGGGGGCTCCTGGCCGAGGCGCGCTCGCGGTTGGGCTCCGTCGACATTCTGGTGAACAGCGCGGCCATCTTCGAGCCGGCGGGCGTGCGCGAGACCACGTCCGAGGCCTGGGACCGGCACTTTGCGATCAACCTGAAGGCGCCCTTTCTGCTCAGCCAGGCCTTCGCCGCACAGGGCCAACGGGACCATGCGGGCAAGATCGTCAACATCAGCGACTGGCGGGGTCTACGGCCTGGAGGCGACCACTTCGCCTACACGACGACGAAGGCCGCGCTCATCGCGATGACACAGAGCCTCGCGGTGGCGCTGGCGCCACATATTCAGGTGAACTGTCTGGCCCTCGGTGCGATTCTCTTGCCGGCCGGAGCCGGCGAGTCGTATCGAGAGCGACTGGTGGCGCAAATCCCTGTGGGGCGTTTGGGGAATCTCGCCGAGGTTGCCGACGCGCTGCTCTTCCTGCTGAGGAACGACTTCGTGACCGGGCAGACGGTGGTGATCGACGGGGGGCGGAGTCTCGTGTGAAGGAGTCCATGGATCGCATTCACATCGACGATCTGCTCTTGCGCTGTATTATCGGCGCCAACGACTGGGAGCGGGAAAAGAAACAAGACGTGTTGATCAACATCGTCCTGTATGCTGATGTGCGCCGTGCCGCGCAGACCGACGACCTGGCCGACACCGCCAACTACCGCGCGATCACCAAAGCGGTCATCGAGCACGTCGAGGCGTCGACATATCACTTGGTGGAAGCCCTGGCCGAACACGTCGCGCAGATCTGTCTGGATGATCCCCGCGTCGCTCGCGTCGAGGTCGACGTCCAGAAGCCTGGGGCGCTGCGCTTTGCCCGCTCCGTCGGTGTCGGCATCGTCCGTGAGCGGCCGCGCCATGACTAAGCGCCGGCACCTCGCGTATCTCTTGTTGGGATCGAACATCGACAAAGAGCGGAACATCGCGCGCGCCGTGGAATTGCTGGCAGAAGCCGTTCCGATCAAGGCGGTGTCGTCGGTGTTCGAGACCGTCCCCGCCGGCAATCCCGATCAGGAGTCCTTTCTGAACGTCGCGGTCATCGTCGAGACGGATCTCTCCCCGCAGGATCTGAAACGAACCGTGCTGGCGGCGATCGAGGACCGCCTCGGCCGCCGGCGGACTGCCGACAAAAATGCGCCGCGGACGATCGATCTGGATGTCGTGCTGTTCGATCATGACGTCGGGGATGTCGAGGGACGCCCCATCCCCGATCCTGAGCTGTTGACGCGGGCTCATGTGGCGGTTCCGCTCTCGCAGATAGCGCCGGACTACATTCATCCGATGACCGGGCAGTCGTTGAGAGAGATCGCCGCCTCGCTCGGCGCGGACGGCAGTGTCATCGCTCGGGAGCATCCAGACCTGAGGGTCTACATGGAAACCCGCGCCGGGGACTAGGTCATGGCGGTTGCACGACGGCTGCGGCCTCGATCCGCTTTGCGGCACGGCGGAGCAGCGGCAAGAGTTTCGCGAACGTGTCGTCGGTCCCAAACTGCGCGGGCGGCGCCACGACCAACCCGGCGACCAGCAAACCGTCCGCACGCCGGACAGGCACAGCCATCGAGCTGACCCCGATCATCGCTTCCTGACGGGCATAGGCGACTCCGGCAGCCCGCACCTGCGCGATATCCTGCAAGAACGCGGTGGGTGACGTGATCGTGTGCGGGGTGAGCCGCGGCATGCCGGTGGCCTCGAGGACCCGCCGGATCTCTACGTCGGGCCGCTCGGCCAGGAAGAGTTTGCCGATCGCGCTGACGTGAGGTGGAAGCCGATCGCCCGGTCGCGAGTTGACCGTGAGGACCTCGCCCGCCTCCCGCGCAATCATGACGATCACTTCTTGATCAACAAGCGC
>CBRGMJ010000192.1:0-4434 GCA_967797525.1 uncultured bacterium
CCGTACGGGTTGTTCATGATGAGGAAGACCACACGGTCGCTGGCGGCCTCCACCACCGTGACTCGCGGGTTCTTGCGCAACCCCTGGACGTCCGGTGCCGGCGGCAGCATGGCCATGTGCACGTCGCCGGCCAGCAACTGCGTCAGCCGTGTGCCCGCGTCGGGCACCACCCGGAACAACACTTCTTCGAATTGACCCTTCTTGCCCCAATAGTTGTTGTTGCGTTCGGCGAGGATCGAGTCGCCGCGCCGCCACTCTTTGAAGATGTAGGGGCCGGTGCCGCCGCCGATCGGCGCCGCGGTCCACCGCTCACCGGCGCGCGTGACGGCGGCCGGGTTGACGATCGCCGCCTGGGTCGTCGAGAGGCCGCCCATGAACGACGGGGACGGCGCCTTCAACGTGATGCGCACGGTCGCATCATCCACCGCCTCGACTGTGTTGATCGGCGTGTAGAAGAAGCGGATGCCCACTCGGATCCGGGGGTCGATCAGCCGCTCAAGCGTGACCTTCACTGCCTGGGCGTTCAGCGGCGTACCGTCGTGGAACGTCACGCCCCGACGGAGCGTGAACGTATACGCCAGCCCATCGCGCGCAATCTGCCACCGTGTCGCCAGACGCGGCACGAATTCGTTCTTCTCCGAGTCGTAGTCCACGAGGGTCTCGAAGAAGTAGTCCACCATGTTGGCCACGGTGGTGGTCGTCTGCTGAGCCGGATCGAGCGTGTCTGCGTCGATCCCGACGGCAATGCGTAGTTGCCTCGGAACAGCCTGGGCGCCTGCCGGCGGTCCCTGCCACCAGAGACCCGCGATCAGAGCAAGGACGATCGCAATCTTCAGGATGCTCGTTCTCATCGGGCTCCCCCTTTCGTCCTACTCGCGTGGTGTGTCTCGCGCCAGTGCCGATTCAGTTGTTCTGAACACTACGTTACCACGGCGGGGTTCCCTTCACGACGGTCGGCGCGAGCAGTCCGACACCCCCTGCGCGCGGGACTTGCGGCGGTCGCCGTAATCACGCGCGCAACAAAGAGGGCGGCTGGAGCGCCGCCCTCCGAAGACCTGCTGCCCGTCCGCCGGCGCTTATGGCGATCCCGGCGCCTGGACGAACAGCATTCCGGTGTGGCCCCTCGACGCGTGGTCAAACACGCTGCAGAGGATGGCAAACGACCCGCGGCCTTGGGCCACGAACTCGAACTCGGCGGACTTTCCCGCTTCGAGGGCGACCCACTTGCGGCCCTCGCTCACGCCCTGGGTCGCGTCCCCGCGCAACGTCAGGGGGATGTTCAGCAGGTATGCGGTGGAGAAGTTGTGGGCCCGGCCGACCGGATCGATGTTCTTGATCCGGATGACCACGGCATCGCCCTCGTTGACCCTAATCGTGTTCGGCTCGTATTTGTACGAAGTCGTAGTAATCTCGATGACCTTGCGCTGGGGGGCCTGGGCCCGGACGGCGGCCGCCATCCCGAGGGTGGTTGTCGCCACGAGCACGAGAACTGCGAGAGCCCGCGCGTGCATCGCTCAGGGCGATCCTGCCGGCTGCACGAAAATCTGGCCGGTCATCCCGCTAAAGGCATGCGTGAAGAAGGCGCAGATGAACGCGTACGAACCGCGGCTGGTCGCGACGAACTCGAACTCGGTTGACTTGCCGGGGGTCACGCGCACAAATTTCCGACCCTCCTCTGTCACCTCCTGGCCGTCACCGCGGACGGTCAGCGGGATGTTCACGAAGTAGCGCGAGGCGATGTCATGCGGCCAGCGCTGGTCGATGTTCTTCAGCCGGATGACCACGGTGTCGCCCTCGTTGACGCGGATCACGCTCGGCTCGAACTTGTACGTTACGGCGGTGATCTCGAACACCTTTCGCGCGGACGTCTGGGCCGTCCCGGCGGTCGAGATCCCAAGCGTAACGGCGACCACCAACGCCGCCACAAGCAGGAAGCGTATTCTCATGCGATCCCTCCTCAGCCTCTGCAAGTATGGCTCGCTGTTCTAGGTAGCACGTCTATGTATCAAACGTGTCACGGGCCGCGGTCGTTCCCTCGGATTGGCGCACTCCTTATGATCGGGGCGCCACGATGCGGTTTCGCAGCGTGCCGATCCCGTCGATCTCGGCTTCGACGACGTCTCCAGGCTTCAACCAGAGTGGGGGCGTGCGGCCCATGCCCACGCCCTCAGGCGTACCGGTGGCCAGCAGGTCTCCCGGTTCGATCGTCATGCCCGCCGAGAGTGCCGAGATCAACTGGGCCACGGTAAAGACCATGTTGGACGTGGACGCGTCCTGCCGCACCTCGCCATTGACCCGCATGCGCAGCCGCAGGTTCTGGGGGTCGGGGATGAGCGATCGATGCACGACGGCCGGCCCCATCGGCGCGAACGTGTCGAGCGACTTGCCCTTGAACCACTGCTCGTGGCGCCGCTGCAGGTCGCGAGCCGTTACGTCGTTCATGATGGTGTAACCAAACACATAGTCGAGGGCTCGGTCGACCGGGATGTCGCGGCCACGCCGGCCGATCACCACCGCGAGTTCGACTTCGTAGTCGAGCGCCTGCGTGACCGCGTGATGCGTGACGGGCGCCTCCGGGCCTACGACACAGGTGGGTGGCTTGGTGAAGAACACCGGCACCGTCGGGACGTTGCTGCCGCTCTCTTTGGCGTGTTCGGCGTAGTTGCGTCCCATGCAGAAGATGTTTTTTCTCGGCCGCGGAATGGGGGCGACGAGCCGAGCTTTTGACACCGGAACGGCGACGCCGCGTGTCTTGCCGGTGGCGACCAGCCGTCGGCCCAAGGCCTGCGCCGCCCTGGCCTGTGCGAGCGACCCGCGCTCGATAAACGAGAGGAGGTCGTCCGGGATCGCAGCGGCGGCCCGGCGCGCCTTCCCGCGCGCGGTTCGAGACGCGAGCGTGACCAGCGGTGCGAACGCCAGCACGTGATCCCCGTCGAGGATGCCCAGCTGTGGCCGACCCCGCGCGTCGATCATGACGAAACGCATGCGTGCACCTCACGATGAAGATGACCGACAGACAGTTTGTCCGCGGGACCCCGTATTCCTGTTTGCGCGGGGCCGGGGCCCCAAGGAAGGAATTTTGGCGCCGGTGCCGCAAGTGACTGTCATGTTCCGACGGAGGTGACAGGAATGGATGGGGAGGACGACGGGCGTCACCTGATCTGTGGCGAGATCGACCGGCGGACGTTTCTCAAGGGCGCCGGGGTCACGCTGCTCGCGCTCTCGCAGTTCGATCGCATCGCCATGGCTGCGCCCGGCGGGCCACCCAAGCGGGGTGGCGTGCTGGTCGTCGGGTCCGACGTCAGCCCGCCCGGTCTGGATCCCGCCAAATCGGCGGCCGCCCACACGTGGATGATCGCTGAGCACGTCTATTCGAACCTGTTGCGCCGCAACTCGTTCAACAAGCTGGTGCCCGACCTGGCCGAATCGTACGAAGTGTCCAACCCGACGACCTTTGTGTTCAAGCTACGCAAAGGCGTCCAGTTCCATCACGGGCGCGAGGCGACGGCCGAGGACGTGAAGTACTCGTTCGAGCGCATGATCGACCAGCGGACCGCGTCGCCCTGGCGGTCGATCTGGTCGATCATCGACCGTATTGAGACCCCGGATAAGTACACGGTGCGCTTCGTGACGCGGCGGCCGTTCGCGCCGTTCCTCTCGTACCTGGGGACCCCGCACTACTCCGCGATCGTCCCGCGAGACGTCGTGGAGAAGTCGGGCGACCTGCAGCAGACGGCCTCGGGGACCGGACCCTTCATGCTCGACCGGTTCGTCGCCGAGAACATCGTTGTGCTCAAGCGGAACCCCAACTACTTCGAGAGCGGGTTGCCCTATCTGGACGGGATCGAGTACCGAATTATCCCCGACGAGGCCGCGCGGCTGGCGGCGCTGCGGACCGGGACGATCCACTACACGTGGTCAATCGACCCGCTGGTCGACGAGCAGGTGAAGAGCATGCCCGGCGTCGCCGTCCTGCTTCCAAAGGGGTACTGCGGGCAGCACACGATGGTCATGAACCAGACGAAGCCGCCGTTCAACGACGTCCGCGTGCGGCGCGCGGTGAGCGCCGGCATCAACCGGCGCGAAGTGATCCGTACGGTGCTGCGCGGCAAAGGCGCCATCTCCACGAAGATTCCCCCCTGCGACGCGCCGTATGGTTACAGCGGGACCGAGAAGGGTCTGCCGTTCTATGAGTACAATCCCACGCTGGCCAGACAACTGTTGTCTGAAGCGGGTTATCCGAACGGGATCGATACCACACTCGAAGTCCCGCCGCGTTTCCCGTTCACGGTCCGCACCGGCGAGGTCATGCGCGAGCAGTGGGCGCAGGCCGGCATCCGCGTGGCCCTGAGACAGGGAGAGTGGGGGGCGCTGTTGACCGCATTCGTGCGTACCACGTATGACGGCATGAGCATCATCCCCACGGTGTGGCAG
>CBRGMJ010000193.1:0-4428 GCA_967797525.1 uncultured bacterium
GATGGCGACGCCTGCATCTGGGAGTATGGTGACCGCGACGCCCAGGACCGTCTGCACGTCCTGGCCGGCTGCAAGGGCATTTGCTATGTCGAACTCGAACTGGAGGCCACCGCCCAGGATCTGCACTCCTCGCTCGGCGCGGTGGTCGACGGCGCCGCGACCCGTCTGGCCTGGGCCGTGGCAGGATTGCGCGACGCGAGCGGACACATTAGCATCCCGGGGTTTTACGACGCGGTTCGGCCGCCATCGCCTTCGACCGTGGCTGCGGCGCGCCGGTCGTCGTTCTTCGATGAGGACGAGGTGCGTGCGTTTGTGGGGGTCGATCGATTCATTGGTGGTCGGACCGGCGATGCCGCGGCAGACGCGCTCTTGTTTGAGCCGACGTGCACGGTCTGCGGGTTCGAGACCGGGTATACGGGACCGGGCATGAAGACCGTGCTTCCACGCCGCGCGCGGGCTAAGATCGACTTTCGGCTCGTGCCCGAGCAAGATCCGCAAGAGGTCGTAGCGCTGTTGCGCGCGCACCTTGATCGCGAAGGCTTCCGCGACTGCGCGATCACCCCGATGGGCCGCGAGCGGGCCTTTCGGACCGATCTGGCCGATCCCTTTGTGCAGACCGTCGTGGAGGCTGCCCGCGGCGCCACCGGACGGCGCGTGGCACTGGTGCCGACCTCGGCGGGCACGGGACCGATGCACGCGGTCGGCGGGCCGCTGGGCATTCCGATCCTCAGCATCGGCGCGGGGTACTGGGGGTGCAACACCCACGCGCCGGACGAGCACATTCGGATGGCCGACTTTGAAGAGACGATCGTCATGATCGCGCACGTGCTCGAACGCTTCGCCGCCTAGGAGGACGCATGCCGAACGTGAAGGAGAAGGCGCGAGAGCACACGGGGCCGGCGCTCGAGATCCTGCGCACCCTCGTCCGCCAGCCGAGCGTAGCGGCTACCGGCGAGGGGATCGCCGAATGCGCCGCGCTCGTCCGCCGTGTCTTCGAGGACGCCGGCGGCCAGGTGACGGTGCACGCCCGCAACGGCGCGGCCCCTGCGGTGGTGGCCGAGTTTCCGGGCGCCAGCGATCGCACGCTGTTGTACTACAACCACTATGATGTCCAGCCGCCCGAGCCGCTCGACGAGTGGACGTCGCCGCCCTTTGAACCCACCGTGCGCGACGGCAAGCTGTTTGCGCGCGGCGTCGCGGACAACAAGGGCGACCTCACGACCCGGCTGGCGGCGGTGCGGGTGCTGCAGCAGATCCACGGCCGGTTGCCGTGCCGCGTGAAGTTCTTCGTGGAAGGCGAAGAAGAGATCGGCTCGATTCACTTCGGCGACTACGTCCGCGACCTCGCGGACGTCCTGAGCGCCGACGCGTGCATCTGGGAGTTCGGGCAGCGGGACGTCAAAGAACGGCTCCAGATCACGCTGGGGATCAAGGGGATTTGCTACGTGGAGTTGGAGATTGTCGCCACGAGCCGCGATGTGCACTCGTCGCTCGGCGCGATCGTCGACGGCGCCGGGACCCAGATGGCGTGGGCCCTGGCCTCGCTCAAAGACCCCAAGAGCGGCCGGGTACTTGTCGACGGGTTCTACGACCGGGTCCGGGCGCCCAGCGCGCGCGAACTGGATGCGACGCGGGCGCTCCCGTTCGATGAAGCCGAGTTGAAAAAGCAGATCGGCGTGGATCGCCTCATCGGCGGGCTGGTCGGGTTCGATGCGCTCCGGCAACTGCTCTACCAACCCACCTGCACGGTCTGCGGCATCGAGTCGGGGTATACGGGTCAGGGATCGAAGACCGTGCTTCCCCGCCGGGCCCGGGCGAAGGTCGACTTCCGTCTCGTCCCCGATCAGGATCCCCAGGAGATCGCAGTACTGGTCGCGGCCCACTTCGAGCGGCTCGGCCTGCGGGTCAAGGTGACCGTGCTGGGGCCCGAGCGCGCCTACCGGACCAACCTCGATGATCCGTTTGTCTCGCTCGTGGCGTCGACCGCGCGTGAGGCCACCGGTCGTGAGGTCACGATCTCCCCGACGTCCGCCGGCACCGGCCCCATGTACGTTCTCGGGCACGCGCTGAGCGTTCCGATCGTCAGCATCGGCGGCGGGTACTGGGGCGGCCGGTCGCACGCTCCGGATGAGAACATCCGGCTCGCGGATTTTGAGGAAACGATCTACATGATGGCCCGCGTGATCGAACGGTTCGCAGGACTGCCGTAACGCCTCGTGACGCTCTCGACAGATGTCCTCCTCGGCCTGGCCGCGGCGGTAGGCTTTGGCACCGCGGACTTCGTCGCCCGCAACGTCACCCAGCGACTCGGGTATCTCACCACGCTCTTCTTCCTTCAGACAATTGGGTCGATCGGATTGCTGCCGTTCGCTGTGTTCTATGAGCGCCCGCAGTGGCAGGCGGCGGACCCGTGGATGTGGATCGTCGGGCTGGGCGTGTTCAATCTGCTGGCGGCCACGGCTCTCTATCGCGCGCTCGAGTACGGCGTCCTCTCCGTCGTCGCCCCGCTGACGGGGATGGCCCCGGCCATCAGTACCATCCTGGCCGTAGCGTTCTTGGGCGAGCGGCCGTCCCGGACGGTCCTGGCAGGGATCGTACTCGTGGTGGGTGGTGCGGCCGCGCTGGCGCGTCCCGGCGTTCCGGTCAGCGGGCCGCCGCCAAAGGATGCCCGGGTCGGGCTGGTCAGCGCCATTCTGACCCTCGTCGGATTCGGTGGCCTCAGCATCGGGCTGAAGATGGCCGCTGCCGCCGTCGGTCCGATGACCACCATTGTGACCGTGCGGGTGGTAGGCGTCGTCGTGGTGCTCGTTGGCGCGCTGTGCCGCGTCACCCCGGTGGCGCGGCTTCCGCGGCACCAATGGCGGCAGATGCTGGCGCTGACGCTGATCGACACGTCGGCGTTTGTCGCGTTTACCACCGGCATCCGGATCGGGTCCGTGGCAATCGTGACCACGCTCACCGGTCTGTATGCCGCCGTGACCGTGGGACTCGCCGTGTTCTTCCTCGGCGAGCGTCTCAGACCGATCAGCTACGCGAGCATTGGCGTGATGATGGTCGGTGTGACGTTGATCCTGCTTGGCTGACGTCGGCCTGGACTGCTCGCCGGTCGACTCAAGATCGGGTGAGGGCAGCGGCGTAATGCTCCATTCTGTAGGTGGGCAATTCGCCGGAAGCCGCTCCAGATCCGGGTCTAGGAAGTTTCCCCGTTATCACTGTTGTAACAATGCCATGCCCTGTAGGGGGATACGGGCACGAGTCGTGGACGGGCGAGGCGCTCATCCGAGTGGGGTGGAGGCGGATCATAGACCTTGTCCAGGCGTCGTCCGCTTGGTGGTAAGCGATCGACGACAAAGGCCTGAGACGGCAATGGTGGTGAAGCACATACGAAACTCGACTGGAGGCCCCCCTTCGGTCCCGTATGTCGGCCGACCCCTAGGTCGGCCGCATCTTTTGGCGCAGCGCCGCGAGCGCCGGGCTCAGCGCCACCGGGTAGGGGATGGCATCCTCCAGCGCGCGTAGCTCATCGGGGAGGGCGGCCAGCCGCATCGTGCAGCGCTGCCGGATCTCGGCCAACGACTCCGAGCCCAAGCGGCGGCCACCCCGCATCGCCTCGGTCAGGAGTGGCGTGTAGCCCTCCGGCGGCGGCTCGTCGTGTAGGGTCAGCAGGTCGCCAGATGCTTGTCCCTCCGCATCGGCTCGCCGCCACACCTGTTTGCGCCCTGGGAGGGTGGCCTTGCCGGTGCTGAGCTTGATCCGGTAGCCTTTCTCGTCCTCGACGAGCTTGTAGACGCCACCGACGTTGGGGGCGTCGGGGGACGTGCCCAGTTCGGTGCCGACGCCAAACGCGTCGACCGCGGCGCCCTGATCGAGCAACTCGGCGATCCGGTATTCGTTGAGATCGCCGCTGAGGAAGATCTGCGTGTCTTTGAACCCCGCGCCGTCCAACGCCGCGCGCACCGCCCGGCTCTGCCCGACGAGGTCGCCGCTGTCGATCCTCACCCCGCGCAGCCGAGCGCCGCGCGCGCGCATCTCCCCGCCCACGGTGATCGCGTTGGTCACGCCCGCCAGCGTGTCGTACGTGTCGATGAGGAGGACGGCGTTGTTCGGGAAGTCGTGCGTAAAGGCCCGAAACGCCTCGAGCTCATCGGAGAACGACATGACGTATGAGTGGGCCATGGTCCCCACGACGGGCAAACCATAGAGCATCCCCGCGAGAACATTGGATGTGCCGGTGCACCCGGCGATGAACGCCGCCCGGGCCACTTTGAGCGCGGCGTCGGCGCCGTGATCGCGCCGGGGCGAGAAATCCACCACGCCGCGCCCGCGCGCCGCCAGCACCGTGCGGGCCGCCTTGCTCGCGACCATCACCTGGAAGTTCAGGGTGTTGAGCAAGAAGGTCTCGACGATCTGCGCCTCGATACGCGGGCC
>CBRGMJ010000194.1:0-4391 GCA_967797525.1 uncultured bacterium
TACGTTGGGCGACTGGTCGGTGATTGTCACCACTTGCGAGAGGTGATGCTCCGCGGCGGCGTAGTCGCCGGCGCGTGCCTCCAGCTCGGCCAGGTGGATGAGAGCGAGCGGATACTGCGGGAGGAAGCGGAGGGTCTCCGCGTAGAGCCGTCGGGCGACGTCCGGCCGGCCGCGTCTCGCGTACAGGCGGCCGAGGTGGGTTCTGGCCAGCGCGGATCCCCCAAGCTCTCCGGGCTCCTCGACGGCGATGGCCTGGGTGAAGTCCCTGACCGCGCCATCATCATCACCCTGAGCGGCGCGCACAAGCCCCCGCAGTGTCCACGCGCCCAGACTCGGGGATTGCTCAACCAGGGCCTCAGCCGCCGTGCGCGCCACGTCGGCGCGTCCGGTCGCCAGATTGGTCGTGATCACAATCGACGTCGCGTCTTCTCTTGCGCCGACCTGCTGCGCCAGCCGGATCGCCTGATGGAAGTCGTGACGGGCTTCGGCAACGCGCGCCAGGATCAACAACGCGCCGTCGTTATGGAATCGCAGGTTGGCGAGCGAGCGCTGCGCGGCCTGTTCGGCCAACAGGTACCACGACAGATCTCCTGTCGCGCGGGCCATCTTGAGATACGTTCCGGCGAGGGCGGCCAGATCGAGGCCGTCGCCGGGATGCCGGCCGATGCGTTGACGGTAGAAGGCGATCTCGCGTTCGAGGGCTTTTGTGATGGTGCCGCGGGCGGGGCGCTCGAACCGATAGGGGAAGTCGCCCGTGGAGACGCCCAAATAGTCGCGTGGCCGCGCCAGGGACACGAGCGCCATAACGGAGGCGAGTGCGATGATGATGCCGACAACGCCGATCGTCCGTGTCATGGATGCTCCGGACAGAGGGGTGGGGTGGCGACCGCAGATCCGGTCGCCACCTACCAGCCTCGTGATTAGGTTGGTGCCGCCAGGTACGGGAACGTCGTCATGAGCGGCTGATGCGGTGGCGTCGCATAGCCGACGTTGTCGCTGGTTACTGCGCCATTGGTCACGACGGTCAGCGTGATGTCGATGACGTCATCCAGCAGCTTGCGGCCGCGAATAGGGCTACCGCGCCCGTTCAGCGCGTTGCCGTAGCCGCTGGGCTGCGTTGTGTCGATACGCATCACGTCGGGCAGGAAGGCCTGGATGAGGGCCAGCGCGCGAGCCGAACTATTGCCAAACGCCCTGAGGGTCGCGATGGCCTCGCCAACGATCGGCGCGGCGGCGCTCGCGCACGGCTCCCGTCCCGCCAGCGCATCGGCCTCGCAATCCGGCCCAATGCTGTTCAGCGCGTTCAGGAAGGCGTTCGTGACGAGCAGGCCTTCGTTAATCGCCGGCCGCGCCAGCCGTTCGACCTGCTTGCCACCGAAGTGAATGGTCTCCCAGATATCGAAGGTCGTCGCGGTGCTGATCTTGCTTCCAGAGCCGATCCCCTGCAGGAAGGCCCGCGGGACGCGGACGACGATCGAGTTCACGTTGTATCCGGCGGTGAAGTCGAGACCCGGGGTCCGGAACCCGACCGCGGGCCCGATGCCGAGCGCGCCCGCGCGAACCCGGAAGTACTGCTCCACGTCGAAGAAGAACGGATCTTCCCGCAGCCCCGCAAACACATCGAGGGTGTGTCCGAACAGCGACACGCTGTTGACGACCTGGGAGACGTTGAGCGGCGTGGTCAGGATGGTGCCGCCCGTCTTGGTTGCTGCGGTCGTCACGGTCGACCCATCCCGGATCGCTGTAATCTTCATGGCCTGCTGCCCACGGCTGGCCTCGCCGAACTCGAAGACGAGCCGAACCTCAGATTTGCCGGTGGCTGCGTCATCCTTGTTGGCGATGCGGGTGACGTGGAACGTGTATTTGGCGCCCGAGCTGAAGTAGTACTGCTGCCGGGCGACGGATCGCGGGTTGGTGTTCATGACGAGGACGAGGTCGCCCTCGGGAACACCGGCGCCCGGATTCTGGTCGATTTCCCGGAACGCATACAGGTCGGTCAAATTCAGGTTCCGGCCCTTGAGCTCAGTCTCGCCGTCGTCATGATCGGACGCGACGAGAAAACCTGGGTGCGAAACAAAGAACGCCGTCACGACGGTCAGGGCGACGACGACAATCCACCACCTGTGCCTCACGTGTGCGTCACCTCCGGTGAGCGAGTGTCGTGCGGACCCGCCATGCGATTGTCCTGGGGTTGCGTCACGCCTCACCTCCACGTCAAGTCGTTCGCACGCGCGCGCTCGATGGATTGGAGCAGCCGAAGTGCATTTGCGCGGCGGACCCATCCGTGGGAGGATAGAGGGAAAGGGGGGTACCCCATGGCACGCCCACGGTACTCCGCGGCCAAGCGGGCGCGGGAGATCCGCAAGCAGGAGGAGCGGGCCCGAAAGCTGGCCCGCAAGCACGGACGGGTCGCCGAGCCTCAGGCTCCCCAGGAGCTGCAGCCGCAGCCTGAAGTCGCTGGCCCCGGCCCGGAGGGCACACCCCCTCCGGAGGGCGCGCCGTCGGTCTAGGGCGTCAGACTCTTACCGGGTCCGCTCGGGCTGCCAGCCGTACACGGGAAGGATATCGACCGGAGAGTAATCGTCGGTTAGCAGCGGCACGTCGTCGACCACCACACGGCGATCGTAGTAGTCTCTCGCATAGCGATCAACTGGATATCGGACTCGGCCGTCGGCACGCAGTTTTCTTGCGGCGGTCTGGATGTCCTCGGTCTTGACGCCCGGCCGGCTCGTGGACACCAGGATGATCGTCCGGGTCTCCGTCGTGATGCGCGCGAGTCCAAACGCCACGGGGAACGGGTAGAGTCCCGGGAACAAGGCGTTGTAGGTGCGATAGAGCGCGCGAAACAGATAACTGTTGGCTCCCTCCAGCGCGCCGATGATGTTCGACACGACGATGCCGCCGGGCGTCAGGTGGTCGCGGACAATCTCCAGAAACTCCTTCGTCGCCAGGTGGAAGGGGATCCCCTCCGCAAAGTACGCGTCCAGGATGATCAGATCGTACTTCGCCTCCGCGCGGCGCAGGAACACGCGGCCGTCCTGCACGGTGATGCGGTGCCGCGTGTCCTCCCGTACTTCGAAGAACCGCTTGGCGACGTCGACGACGGCAGGGTCAAGCTCCACACTGTCGATCGTCACGTCGGCGTAGTCACGCGTAAAGCGCTTGGGGATCGACCCCGCGCCCAACCCGACCACCAGAACCCGCCTGATCGCCGGGTTGAAGATCCACCCCAGGTGTGCGTACGACGTGTAGAGGAACGGACTCTCAAACGCGTCCTTGAGCACCATCCCGCCCTGAAACGAGCGGTTGAAACGGAGATAACGGTTCAGACCGTCTTCGAGGATGCTGATCTGATGATAGGCGCTGTCCTTCTCGTAGACGACCTTGGACTCAGGCAGTTTGATCGGGCCGCCCTGCAGCGACCCGGTGGCCAGCAACACCAACAAGGCCGCGACGCCCGCGCGCAGCGCGGGTCTCGGCGCTGTGCCGTACCCCAGCACCAGCAGTCCCGAAAACCCGAGTAACGATCCGCCGAGCAGGTACAGGATCGCGCGCACGCCCATCGCCGGCACCAAAAAGAACGCCGTGCTGATCGTCCCCACGATACTCCCTGCGGTCGACAGCGCGTAGAGCACTCCTGCGCTGGTGCCAACCGTCGCGAGATCCCGCGCGACCAATTTGATCGCAAACGGTGAGGTCATCCCCATCAGCACGCTCGGGACGGTGAACAGCGTCACCGATGCCAGCAGCGGATTCAGCCGCGGGCCAAGGTCCCAGGCGTCGAAGGCCACAAGCACAGGACGCGAGACGACCGGCAGGATCAGGATCGCCAGGCCCGACAACGCCAGCAGTCCGGCGAGCAGCGTCGGGCGAGGCCAGCGATCGGCCATGGTGCCGCCCACGTAGTAGCCGAGGCTCAGCGCGGCCAAGAAGATGCTGATCAGCCCGCCCCACACGTAGACGGAACTGCCGAAAAACGGCGCGATGATACGGCTACCGACGATCTCCAGCCCCATCAGGACCGCGCCACTGCCGAAGACGACGACCCGCAGAATCACGATGCGTCTCCCTCGCACCCTTCCTGTACCCTGAGTGTCCCGATCAATTCGCTCCAGCGTCGGGGTGTGCCTTCTGGCGGCGCGGCTGGTATACTTCCAACGGATTAATGTCGTGGTCTCGCCGCACCCGAATCGTTGTCACGCTCGGTCCCGCCTCGCAGACGCCTGAGGTCCTCCGTGGGATACTTGCGGCCGGCGCCGACGTCGTTCGCCTGAACTTTTCGCACGGCACGCCCGACGAGCACGGTCAGCGCCTGCAGACGGCGCGCCGGGTCGCCGCCGATCTGGGTCGGCCGATGGGCGTATTGCAAGACCTGCCCGGACCCAAGCTTC
>CBRGMJ010000195.1:0-4386 GCA_967797525.1 uncultured bacterium
CACAGTACATCGAAAACAAGCTCAAGGCGAGCCCCTACATCAACGACGCGGTCATCATCGGCGACGGTAAGCGGTACATCACCGCGCTGATCGTGATCGACGAAGAGAACGTGACCAAGTGGGCACAGGATCGGCGGCTACCGTTCACGACCTATGCCGACCTCGCGGGGCGGCCCGAGATACGCGACCTGATCCAGGCTTAGGTGGCGACCGTCAACAAGACCCTCTCGAGCCCCGAGCAGGTCAAGAAGTTCGCGATCCTTTCGAAGCGCCTCTATATGGAAGACGGCGAAGTGACCCCTACGATGAAGGTGAAGCGCAGGGCGATCATGGAGAAGTACGGTGACGTGATCGCCGGGCTCTACCGAGAGTAAAGCGGTCACGGGAGCCGGTCCTGTCCGGCCCCGACCGCGGGCGACGCAGCATGTTCATGTTGGGAATCCCCGCAGCGCAGGTTGCCGTCCGGACGGCCCTCGTCTACCTTGCTGTCTATGCCGGTCTGCGCCTGACGGGCAAGCGCGAGTTGGGTCAAATGACCGTTTTCGATCTCGTGGTCATCCTGCTGATCGCCAACGCCGTTCAGAACGCGATGGTCGGTCCCGATACCTCAGTCACCGGCGGCATCATCGCGGCGTTCGTGCTCCTGGCGATCAATTGGGCTGTCTCCAGGTTGCGGCTGCGCGGCCGGGCCTGGGGCCGGCTCCTCGAGGGCACTCCCACGGTGTTGATCCACGACGGCGAGTTCATCCGGTCCAATCTACTAAAGGAAGGCGTCGAGCGCGACGAGCTGGAGATGGCCATGCGCGAGCACGGCGTCGACTCGGTGCGCGACGTCAAGCTGGCTGTCCTCGAAGTGGACGGGTCGATCAGCATCGTCCCCGCCGATTCACGGGTCCTGCGTACGCGCAAGCACATCAGACAGTTCCGAGGGCATTAGCCGGGACGCCGTCGGGTGGCAGTTGTGAATTCTGTAACCAGGGTTCGCCCAGGTGGTTTCTGGGACGCTAGTATCGAAGTGTCTGCTTGGGGGCAACGCCGGCATCATATCCCATAGCTTCCAGCACCGGGCTCCAGACGTGCGTCTGCGCGGTCCCGGCTCGATCGCCCGTACCCTCCATCGAGACCATCAACAGTTACAATAGTTATAACGACGAAATGGCTGAAAGCACAGACCAGATGCGGGTTCCGGCGAAGTGGCCACCTACGAAAAATCCCGGGACGACCACCGGCCCCTGGCGGGCGGATCAGCAAGGGTTACCTGGCAAGCTTGATCGTTGCGCGGAAGAATACGTAGAGCACCACCACCTCTGCAGTTTGGGCAACGAGCCCCGCGATCGCCGCCAGCACGACGCCTGTCACCCGGGCGTTTAGCCCCACGACGATGGTCAGCACGAGCCCGACGACATACGCTGTCATGGCAAACTGCACCGAACTGGTCGATCGTTGCTGGATCAGGACCCCCCGGAGAAGGTTACGAACCGCATACAGCAGTGGCATTGGGATCAAGAGCCGTGTGCCTTCGACGACATGGGGCAGCAAATCCGCCGGAAGACGGACAATGGTGATCAGGAACATCTCGAGTAACGGCGTCAGCGTGATCAACGCCGTCAGGGCCGTCACTGCCAGCCCGGTCGCCAGGATGAACCGCCGCACGTTGAGGTACGTCGTCCGGCTGTCGATCACCGCGACGGTCAGCTCCTGGAAGGCCATGACCGCCCCGCCCATCAACTGCACCAGGTTGCTGGCCACCGGCCAGGCGGCCAGGGAGGCGACGGGTAGCAACGCGCGGGAGATCCCCGAGGTGATCACGGGGCGCACCAGCGTGCGCATGACGTCGGTCGCGGCGAGGGGCGCGCAGAACCTGAGAATAGATGGGACGGTCACCGGGCCGCGTGATCGCGCAGGCAGCGTCCGCACAAGCGGCAGCGCCCAGACCGTATTGATCAACGCCTCGATGACGACGCTCGCAGAGAGGGCCAGCGCGCCCAGCATGGCCCCGGGCAGAAAGGGCCGCCAGAGACCGATGGCGAGCACGACACACAGCGTCGCGAGCCTGATGACCGTGCCGACCGACATCAGACGCGTCAGACCCGCGAGGATCATCGGGCCCTGGTGGAAACGACGCCACGCGACTGCGCCGACCCACGGGAGCAATAGGCCGAGGGCCGGTCGGGCCTCGGCGGCCACATCGCGTGGGACGCCGATGATGCGTTCGACGAGCAGCTCGTACGCGGGGGTGAAGGCCACGAGGGCGAACACCCCGGTCATCACCGCGCTCAGCCATACCGTGATCCGCCGGAGGAGCATGTAGGTCACCCGGTCGCGCGTCAACGCCACCGACGCGCTGAGCAGCATGACGATCGGGCTCTCAAGCAGGAAGCCCATGTCGAAGGTCACGCCGTACGCGGCCAGTTGTATTTCAGGGTCCGGCAGCCGGCTGATCGCGATCGCTGTCACGGGCTGGGCGATATTCATCATCATCCAGGACAGCGCAAGGGGGAGCCAGAGCGCCATCAGCGCGCTCGTGGTCGAACGATCAGACGAGTCTATGCCCAGCGGCGGCGGACCTTGTAGCGGCGATAGCCTTTGACCGACGTCTCCTGCACCGCGCCCAGATAGAGTTCCTGCACATTCGCGTTCGCCTGCAACCGCTCGCTTGGGCCTTCGAGCACGATGCGCCCGCTTTCCAGCACATACCCGTATCCGGCGACCGCGAGCGCTTGGCGCGCGTTTTGCTCCACCAACAGGATGGCGGTGCCTGCCTGGTGGATCTCGCGAATGATCCGGAACACCTCCGACACGATCTTCGGCGCCAGCCCCAGCGACGGCTCGTCGAGCAGCAGCAACTTTGGCCGGCTCAGCAACGCGCGCGCGATCGCCAGCATCTGTTGCTCGCCGCCTGACAGCGTCCCGGCCAGCTGCCGCCGCCGTTCGCGCAGAATCGGGAAGCGGGTCTCCATCACGGCGGCGTCAGCGGACACGTCTCGCGCCGGTCGGGCATACCCACCCAAGTGAAGGTTCTCCGCCACCGTCAGTTCGGGAAAGATCCCCCGTCCTTCAGGGATGTAGGCCACGCCAAGCGCGGCGACGTCTTCGGGATCCCATCCGTTGACGCGCCGGCCGAAGACCTCGACCGTGCCCTTATCGGGTTGGTCGGGAATGAAGCCCATCACGGTTTTCAACAGCGTGGTCTTGCCGGCGCCATTCGAGCCCAGGATGGTCACGATCTGCCCGTGCTGCACCTCCATCGACACGCCGCGCAGGACGGTGAGCCGCCCGTGGTAGGCGGTCTCGACATTGCTCACCCGCAGCAGAGGGGCCTCCATCAGGCCGTGTCTCCCAGATAGGCGCTGATCACAGCCGGGTCGGTCCGGATCTGGTCCGGCGGCCCCTGCGCGATCTTGACGCCGTGGTCCAGCACGGCGATCCAGTCGGAGATCCCCATGACGAGCTTCAGGTCGTGCTCCACGAGGAGGATCGTGATGCCCCACTCCGCGCGGATGTCTCTGATCCGGAAGACCAGATCATCCTTCTCTTCAGCGGTCATCCCGGCGGACGGCTCATCGAGCAGCAGCAGGATCGGTTCGGTCGCCAGGGCCCGGGCGATCTCGACCATCCGCTGCTGGCCGGTGGGCAGATCGCCGACGCGGCGGAGCCGCATGGCCTGCAGGTCGAGGAAGTCGAGGATCTCCTCGGCCCGCCGGCGATGGCGCACTTCCTCGCGGCGCCAGCGTGGCGTGCCGAGCGCGGCGTCGAACAGCGAGGTGCGGATGTGCAGGTGCCGGCCCAGCATTACGTTGTCCAGCACGCTGCTACGCCGGAACAACTCGATGTTCTGAAACGTGCGCGCGATGCCACGCTGCGCGATCGCGTCGGGTCGCCGCGGCAGCGGCGTCTCCTGGAAGCGGATCGTGCCGTCGTCGTGGCGATACAGACCGCAGATGCAGTTGAAGAGCGTGGTCTTACCGGCGCCGTTGGGTCCGATGATCGACACGAGCTCGCGGGCGCCGACGGTGAGATCGACCTTGTCGAGCGCCACGATGCCGCCGAAGGCCATCGACAGTCCCAAGACCTCCAGCAGCGGTGTGGCGGTCATGACGGGGAAGCCGGAGGGCCAGGCGCGCTGCGCCCGGCCCCGGCGAGTCTAGAACTTCGTGGGATAACTGTACCAGTCGGTCAGCTTCGTGAACTTGCCGTTCTCCGCTTTGATCATGAACAGACGGTTGGTGCCCTGGTGGCGGTCCGGTCCGAAGGACACTGCCCGCATGACCTCGCCGTCCCAGTTCTTGATCGACTCCATGGCCTGCACCACGCGGTCTTTGGTCAGGGTGGGACCCGCGCGGCGGATACCCTCGAGGAACGACTCGATAAACCCAACGCCGGCCA